>CBFGUY010000160.1:0-9198 GCA_965651895.1 uncultured Algoriphagus sp.
CTCGGACTTTTCATGTCTGTAATGAAAGAAATCGAAGAACTCCGCTACCAGTTGGATTCAGACTATTGCTTTGATTCCTCCAAGATCGAGAAAGCATATGGACTCAAGCCTACAAAGATGAAAGATGGATTGAGCGTTTGTTTAAGAAACTAGTACTATTCTTCGGTCAATTTCAATTTATACAGAATAACTCCATCATCTTCTGTCTCGGATAAACCGGCAACTTTTGACACGACCAATTCTCCTTCATTATTGACCACCATCGGGTAATTGCTTGTGCCTGGAAAAGGGACATTTGTAGCCAATTGGTTGAAGTCCTTATCAAAAATCGCAGCATAGTTTGGATTCTTTTTCCGTCGGGCAAGCCCACCATCATTGGGTTGGCCAAGTTCAGACATCTGCTCTTCTGAAATTCCTTTGTTATAGACTACCACATAATTATCTCCCACCTTGAAGAAGTTGGTCAAATTGCCTGACAATTTCTTTGAAAAACCTTCAAAAAATTGCTCTGCCTTATCCGCAGGGACAGGATCATAGTGAACCCAACCGGGAATATCCACCTCAACAGTCCTTTCGTAATCAAATTTATCACCTGACTGTTTGTAAACATAAAACCTCGGCTCAAGCCACATGCTCAACAGGAGGGTGTTTTCAGTTTTGGTATACACAGGTATAGGGAATCCGTGAACCTGATCATCAAGTAAGGGGGAAGTTTCCGGTAATCTCACCACTCCCATGGTATCCTGTTTAGTTTCATCAAGCGAACTGAGTACAGGAAGTCTGTACAACTTTTTATAAAAGTCTCCTTCATCCATATTCACTGCAAATGTCTCTGGCCAAAGTGATGGGAAATAAGTTTTGTCCTTATCTCTAAAAACTCCAAGCTTTGGGTAAAACATGAATATTTGGTAATTATATGGAATAGGGATTTCACCAACTTTGGAAGAATCCACAAATTGATAGTACCCGCTGGTTTGTGTTAAAACAGTGACCTTTCCATCTACATATCCTAAGCCCAAAGATGTCTCAACAGCATCTATTCCTTCAGGATTGAATTTATTATGATTCAGGATTTCCCCCTTATCATTCACTTCGAGATATTCATAATATACATCCGTAGTCAACAGATATTTGTCTTCATCAGGATCATAGTCTATCAGCATCATTTCACCGAGATAATCTATCTGAACTGAGTCAGTGATTTCCAGTGTAAAGCTTTTGGGAGTGGTGTTACTTTCAGTGCTTTTAGAACAGGAAAAAAGGCTGCAACCTACCAATGTGGAAATTGCCAGTGGGACTATGGAGCGTTTCATAAGGGAAATTTAGAGTTGAAAAATCTTAAAGTTAGCGGAGTACACTTTTCAAAATCATTCTTAAAAAACTACATATCAGACAAATTTCCAACTAACCCCCATACTGCTTAACCCATTTTAACTAAATACAAAAAGTGTCATCAATGACAAAATTGAACCAATTTTCACTCCAAAATTAGAAGTACTGTAGCACTACATTAATTATGAATATCCTCAAGCAAAAAGATCTGCGAAAATTCGGGGCTTTCCTGCGCTAATCAGCGGAAACAATTCTAAGTGGGCAAGATCATCTAGGTTTTCACGGCTATCTGTCATCTTATCCTTAGCGTATAAACGGTGCGACAATATTTCTCAAGGTAGGCACTACCTCCTCTTCAAACCAAGTGTTTCTCCTTCTCCACATAAGATTGCGTGGTGAAGGATGTACCAGCGGCATAAACTCCGGCAGATATGATTCAAAATTCCGGACGGTTTCTGTTAAGGTTTTTCTGCTCTGTTTTCCTAAATAATACTTCTGGGCATATTGCCCAATTAACAAAGTAAGGCGAACCTCTGGCATCTCTGCTCTGAGCCTATCATGCCAGGTAGGAGCACATTCGATGCGGGGTGGCATATCTCCGCCCTTGCCTCTCCCCGGGTAGCAAAATCCCATAGGCATTATCCCGAATATTTTCGGATCATAAAACTGCTCATTGTCCACACCAAGCCAGCGTCTGAGTTCATTTCCACTGGCATCGTTCCAGGGAATTCCAGTGGCATGCACCTTTGTCCCCGGAGCCTGGCCGATAACCAAAATTTTACTTTTAGGGTGAATAGAAAAAACCGGAAGTGGCCCGAGAGGCAAAACTGCCGAGCAAAGTGTACATGCCTGAGCGTTAGCAACTAATTTTTCAAACCTGTTCATTAGATCTAATTAGCTTCAATGTCATACTTATTTCCCTGAGAGAAGAAAGTTATTTGAGTTCATTTCATTCATTCTATGGATTTTATATTAAATTGATTGACTACTTAATTGAACTTCAATACATTAGAACAAACAATTATTTGTTAATTTAAGTTAATCCATCTACAGGATCCATACGTATCTCATCAAATACCTTCAACCACTCAATCCGAATGATATGAAAAGTACCTACTTCCCTTTCATCCTAGTGATTTTTATTTGCGCAGGATGTTTTTCGTCCAAGGATTATGTAACAGACTATGACTACAACTACCAAGCTTCTTTTAAGAAATACAAAACGTTTGCGTTCGTAGTTCCCACAGAAAGGGATACTAGTCTGATTTCCCCCGTTCTTAGTGCTACTATCGGTGCTAGACTTGGTTCCCAGGGTTTTAGAGAACAGGAATCAAAACCGGATTTGCTGGTCAGTTATAAAATCTTTACCGACTCCATTAGATATCGGGGATATGTACAGCCAGAGTTTGATTATTACCTGCAACGCGTTAGTAATGTACCGGAGAAAGAAGACGGAGAACTCGACAAGGAGCAGGAAAAAGATGAAACCTATAATCAGGTAAGATATAGTGAGAATAGAGGAATGCTGGTCATCTATGTAATCGACAGCAAACGCGGAAACACCATCTGGCAGGGATACACCGCTGCCAACTTCAACTATGACGATCCTAACTTTCAGTCAGACATTACCAGGGCTGCCTATAGGGTGATGAATGAATTTAAAGTATTAAATAAACACCTGGAATAATACCAATCCGCTGAGTAACTTGATAGGCAACCTGTGTAGCCATTCCACAGTTTTCAGAAGAAGTCCCAAACGAAATTTGGGACTTCTTTTTTATTAAAAAACCTTCGATATGCTGTTCAGGCTGTTATTTGGCGACTTTTTCAAGAAAGTGTTGATGAGTTTCAGTTGTGGCAATTCCTTTGAAATAGTTCCACGAAATACAAAGAACTCAACTATGAAAAAATCACTAATTGTTACCGGACTGCTGAGCGCCACTGTGATGGTCTCATGTGTTTCCAAGAAAAAATACACCGAACTGGAAAGCAATCTTTTTAGAACCCAAACTGAACTGGCTACTACAGAGCAGGAAAAAGCTGAGTTAGAAGAAAAGATGCAGATCATCGAAAACAGAGTTGCTGAATACAATGCAAGAATCAACTCTCTCCGTGATACAAATGACGCATTGACCTTGCAAAATGATGGGATGTACAGCCTGGAAGGGGCTACTATGATGTCCAAAAACTCCAAGGAAAAAATGAAACAAACCTTGGCAAATGTAGATCAATCAAAACTTGCCCAGGCACAAACCTTGGAAGATTCCGTAAACCTGGCCGTGGAGTATAATCTGAAGAGAAACATCACCGAAACCACCGTAGATGGTGAGGAAGATGATGTGAATATCAGCATTGACCAGACGGTAGTTATGATTTCTGTGTCTGACAAACTTCTTTTCAACACCGGTAGCTACAGAATCAATAGTAAAGCAAATCCGCTATTGGCAAAACTTGCTGAAGTGATCAATGCAGAACCAAGCCTACAGGTTATGATCGAAGGACATACAGATCCAAGAACAATCTCTACAGGGGTAGTTCAGGATAACTGGGATCTTTCGGTGAAAAGAGCGACAAGTATCGTAAGAAAGCTTCAGCAAGATTACAATGTCGCTCCTGAAAAAATGATCGCCGCAGGAAGAGCTAGTTATATGCCGATCGTAGAAAATGATTCACCTGAAAATATGGCGATCAACAGAAGAACACGAATTGTGTTGATTCCTGATTTGGACATGTTCTTTGCAATGCTCTAAAACAAAAAAACCACCAATTACTTTAACCACCACAACCGAAAAGCAGGCTCTAGAGCCTGCTTTTTTTCGCTTTTACCCGAGAAGATGAGATAGGTCACAAATACTCCAGTTCACTTCTTAAACATAAAATTAGGCTTGCTTTTATTCTAAACTTATTTTGTAACACATTAGTACATTAGTAATATGCGGATTTCTTTCTGAAAATTGGGGATCAGTCAGAATATCTGGGGAGCTGTTCATTTTAAGCATAGATATTTGATAGTCTGAACAAGAATTCAATGTTGGTGACTCCTTTGAACTGAACCCTGACTGTTTTTATATTGAATGATTCTGCTGATGAATTTGTGTTCATATTTTAAAAAAAAACCGGGAACTGTCATACCTGCCTTGCTTTTGCACTGAGGCAAGTTTTATGCATTTTCAAAGCCCCAGTTTTATTCAATAAAGCAAAATCCCCCTAGAGCAATATCATTCGTTCCATAGGAACGATTGGTCGGTAGGGCTATGTGCATTGGTTCCATTATCGTTCCGTAGGAACGTTTGGTGCCCCCCCCAGCTTTCAGGGTTGATCCAAAATTGGTATATTTTGATAAAAAGCTTGGATGCTACCTACTCAAAAATCAATTGACAAACTCTCCTACCAAATAATTGGGGCTGCAATAGAAGTACACAAACGCTTAGGACCAGGTCTTTTAGAAAGTATCTATCATAAGTGTATGGCCATCGAATTAGCAACCCAGAACATAAGATTCGCAAGTGAACTCGTCATTCCTATTGAGTACAAGGGGCACCTTTTAGACACTCAGCTCAGGTGCGATTTTTTGGTCGAAGAGCAAATCGTCGTTGAAATAAAATCAGTTTCAGAGATTCTCCCAATTCACCAAGCACAGATTATTAATTATCTCAATTTATTAAAGGTCCCAAAAGGAGTACTTATAAATTTCAACGTAGTAAACATTTTTCATAATGGACAAAAAACATTCGTCAATAAGTACTATGAAAGACTTGATAACGCATAATGTTATAAGAGAAATCATCCTGTAACGTTTAGAACTTTATAAGCTGGGAACGTAAAAACCACATAGACACATAGCAAAAATAGACTTCACAAATGAGGCAGAATTTCATCCCCTATGAAACCTATGTGTCTATGTGGTCAAAACCTTTTGCCATTCAGTCCAGTACCTCTAAGGTACCCAAGGCATGCTGCATCAACACATCCTGGAAAAAGCGTGTATAAACCGCCTGTGCTTGGTCAGCCTGCGCACTTACCAGTTGCTGATTGGCAGTAGCAAGATCTACAAAATTGGAAATCCCCAATCTGAACCGTTCTGAAATCGCATTTAGGGCTTCTTCTGCAGCCATTACCTGAACCGCCGTATTTCCCTCCTTTTTCACTGCCGCCATGTAGTTCATATAAGCCAGTTTGACATCCTGATAGATTTTCCTATCAATGGACTCCTTTTGCAAAATCTGATTTTTATAGGCTACTCTATTACGGCTTACATCCAGTTTATTTTGGAAATTATTAAAGATGGGTATAGCAAGACTAAGTCCCATAGAATTCTGCGGGTAAATCTTAAGGAGCTGATCCTGCAGCGTCCTGTCATCCAAAGAAGTAAAAAAAGTGTTATAGTTATAAAATGCAGCCACCCGAGGGTAATACATCGCCTTGCTTGCCTTCAGGTTTTTCTCAAGGGATTCCACAAGTAATTTTTGCTGCGAACCATCCGGACGATTGGCTAGGGCTATATCGTACAGCTCCTTCATACTCATATCATCAAACCGCATTTCATCTGTCCTAGGGTCAACGGGTTCCAGCACAGGGACTTCTCCGGGTTCCAGCTGCAAATATTCAGAGAGATCCCACACATCATTCTGATACTGCAATTCTGCATCTACCAACACAGACTCCAGCCTTGCCACTTCTGATTGCTGATTATACTTGTCTGATAAGGTTCGAAGTCCGGCATCTACAAAACCGTCTATCTGCCGCAATGTCTCCTTTTGATTCTCTAAGTTCTCTATAGAGATTCTCACCAATTCTTGATCCAAAAGTACCTGAAGGTACCTTCTGGCGACATCGAACACAATTTGCTGAGAGGCTCTATCAAGCCCTTTTTCCCCTGCTTCATAAGCGAGTTTTGCGGATTGGGTGTCCAGAATCCTTCTGCCAGAATTGAAAATCGGCATGCTCATATTCAATCCTGCATTCACCACTTCATTAGTCACACTAGTCACCACTATTTGACCTTCTATCTGTTGTGTTTGCTGGCCTTTCTGTTGGGAAAATGAGCTGTTGATATTCACATTAGGGAAATGAGAGAGAAAAGCCGACTGCTTCTCCAGCTTCAGTACTTCCATGTTATTTGATAGTACCTGATAATCAACATTCGCAGAAAGAGCCAAATCGACCGCCTCGCGAAAATTGATTTTCACTGTATCCTGAGCCTGTACTGCTGCTGAAAGCAGGATACCGACAACTAAGGCAATATATTTTCTATGCATGAACAATCGCTTCATCTTTCTCAATTTTACCATCCAGCATATCGATCAGTCTGGTGCCATAATCCGCATTTTCCCTTGCATGTGTGGCCTGAATAATGGTTGTTCCTTCACGGTGCAATTCCTGAAAAACCTCCATAATCTCCTTTGCCTGTCCGGAATGCAGATTACCCGTAGGCTCATCTGCAAGAAGTACTCGGGGTTTTCCTGCCACCGCTCTTGCGATACCTACCAACTGCTGCTGCCCTCCCGAAAGCTGGGCGGGAAACAGATCCTTTTTGGCCACCATATTGAATCTGTCCAAGAGATCTGCAATAATGCTTTTCCGCTCATTAGATGACACATTTCTGTACAAGAGAGGCGTCTCGATGTTTTCATACACAGTCAGTTCATCAATCAGATGATAGGCTTGGAAGATATATCCAAACTCACTTTTATGAAGCGCAGCCCGTTCACGTTCCTTCATCTTTTTAATATTCCTATCCCCAAAAAAATAAGCCCCTTCATAATCCTCATCAAGCAAGCCGAGGATGTTCAATAAGGTGGATTTTCCCGCACCGCTAGGCCCCATGAGTGTGATAAACTCCCCTTCGTTTATGGTGAGATCTATTCCTTTGAGAATAAATACACGTTGAAATCGTGATTCAATGTATTTATCTACTTCTTGTAATTGTATCATTAATGTGTTGGACAATTGTAAAATTGAAAGATTGGAAGATTAAGCATTTCCAATTAATTATTCTAGGTTTTAATTCTATTTGCAGGTACCTGTGTGCCAGATCTGCTTACTATTAACTGTGACTGAATACTGTTTCTACTCTTTTCCACTTTTATGCCATAAAAAAACACCCCTGAATAAACTCCAGAGGCATTTTTATACTTTTAACACATTTACTATCTCGAACATTTTTGTCCGCCAGCGAACAAAGAAAATTAACAATGGTCAAGATTCAATGATCAATTCTCAAGGCAAATGACAAACCTCAAATCTATTCTAAACTCTCGATTCTTGGCTATTGAATCTAAAATCTTATGCCTTATGTCTTATGTCTTGATACTAGAACTTTCGATACTTCCCTTTCAAAAACTTATTTGCTTCCTTCTCGTCAAATTTTGCCTTCTTACTGTTCCAGTGAAGTGTCTGATTAGGGAATCTTCCCGCGATCACACCAAGTAAAATAGTCTCTGTCAATCTAGATGCATAGGAGAATGGCGCAGTAGTTTCGCCCTTACCCAAACAAGCATCAACAAACTGGTGATAATGCTTCTTGCTTTCGGAATCATAATCTTTCACAGGTTTGCCCAGATTGAATGATTCAATATCCATCTCTACATATTCACCATCGACAATTTTACGAGGTAACTGCTGGAAGTGGGGCAACAACAGTCTGCCCTTTTCTCCCACAAACATCGCTCCTTGATCAGGCAATTCATCCCCATTCGGAAGAACCAAATCCTCATGTGCCTCCGGAGCACCGATACCGTCATACCAAACCCACTTTAGCGTATCGGCTGTGTGCTTAGTACCGGGAAACTCATAGGTAACTACATTATTTGCAGGGAAACCAAATCCGTTAGGTTCACGACACTCATTGATAATCGTACGGGGCACGTCTAACTCAAGCGCATTATACGGGGTGTCAAAAATATGCACACCCATATCACCAAGTGTACCACAACCGTAATCCATCACTTTTCTCCAATTCCCCGGATGATAGAAACCTTCCTTGTATGGACGCTCCGGGGCAGTTCCTTGCCACAGGTTCCAATCCAGATTAGCTGGCACTGGATCAGCTCCTTCCGGCTCAGGCCCGTCGTACCCCCAATCTTTTGGTGACCAAGCGCGAACGGTATGCACTTTACCGATGATTCCAGACTGAATAAGTAAGGTTGCCAATTTATAATCGTAAAAAGAATGCACCTGAATTCCCATCTGGGTCACCAAATTCTTCTTGGAAGCCAATTTATTCATTGCTCTAGCCTCTGACACATGATGAGTCAATGGTTTCTGACAATACACAGGCTTATTCATCTTCATTGCCATGATGGAAGCCGGTGCATGGGTATGATCTGGGGTAGATACCACTACTGCATCTATTTCACCTTTCATATCTTTCAGCATCTCTCGATAGTCAGCATAGGTCTTGGCATTTGGATGAAGCGCCTTCGCATTGGCCATCATGGCAGAATCCACATCGCAAAGTGCCACCACATCTACCAACTCATGGGATGAAATCGCATCCAAATCAGCCATCCCCATCATTCCAAGTCCAATATGGGCAGTTCTAAGACGCTCTCCCGCATTTAATCTAGCTAAAAGTGACGGAGCCAAAGCAGCACCCAATAGACCTAAACCACTCTTTTTGACAAAATCTCTACGATCAATACTTTCAATGTTCTTACTCATGTTTCGTGAATTTATTTCTAGGTTATTTTATAGTTCTTTGATTCTGATATTCTTAAAGCGGACTACATCTCCATGGCCTAAAAAGCCTATATGTCCCCTATCGCGTTGCAGTCCCGGATGGTCTTTGTCATCCAAAGTGCCATTCATGCTTGCTTCCAAGTAATCCCCATCCAAAATAGTCTCCCCGTTCAAAATGATTTTGAT
>CBFGUY010000161.1:0-9171 GCA_965651895.1 uncultured Algoriphagus sp.
ATACATCCCTCACCGGAAAAATGCAAATGCCTCCCAAGTGGTCACTTGGCTTCCAGCAATGCCGATACTCCTACTATCCGGATAAGGAAGTCACCACTTTGGCGCAGACTTTCAGGGATAAAGCCATCCCCGCGGATGTGATTTATCTGGACATCCATCATATGGAGGAGTATAAAGTATTCACATTTGATGATATCAAGTTTCCTGATCCTAAAGCCATGATCAGGCATCTTAAAAGCCTCGGCTTCCGGGTAGTGGTGATTATGGATCCGGGCATCAAAAAGCAGGAAGGTTATCTACCCTATGATGAGGGAGTTGAAAATGGATTATTTATTAAGTATCCGGATGGCCAGGATTACATAGCCCAGGTATGGCCAGGCTGGTGTGCATTTCCTGATTTCACCAAACCCGACACCAGAAAATGGTGGGCAGAGAAAATGGAATTTTATACCGAAGCCGGTGTAGACGGTTTTTGGGCAGATATGAACGAGCCCGCTTCTTGGGGGCAATTCACACCAAACCTGATAGAATTTGATATGGAGGGAAATCCTTCCTCCCACAGAAAATCCCGAAATGTGTACGGCATGTTGATGGCCAAGTCAGCAAATGAAGGTTCATTGCTTCACAATCCATCTGAAAGACCCTTTGTCTTGACCAGATCCGGTTTTGCGGGAATCCAGCGGTATGCCGCCGCTTGGACTGGAGATAATCAGGCTACGGATGAGCATATGCTTTTGGGAGTCCGTCTAGTGAATAGTCTTGGGATGAGCGGAGTCTCATTTTCTGGGTACGATGTCGGAGGATTTGCCGGTGAATCCAGACAAAATCTTTATGCCCGCTGGATGAGCATTGGGGCATTCTCGCCGTTTTTCCGAGCACATACGATGATCAATTCTAAGGATGCTGAACCTTGGGCCTATGGGGAAGAGGTAGAGGAAATCTCCAGAAACTATATCCGATTACGATATCAGCTCTTGCCGACGATATACAGTAAGATAATGGAATCTACGATAAACGGGCTTCCCATATCTTCCAGTCTGGCTATAGACTATGGACAAGATGAAATAATTTATCAGGGGGCTATCCAAAACCAGTACCTTTTCTGCAATACTTTTTTAGTGATACCTGTGGAGAGTTATAAGGAAATCACAAGAGCCTACCTGCCTGAAGGAAATTGGTATTACCTCTACTCTGATGAAAATTACACGGGGCAGCAACTGATATATCAAGATTGTCCGTTGAGCTATCTTCCTGTGTTTGTGAAAGCAGGCAGTATATTTACCATGCAATCCCCCGTAATGCACACCGGAGAAAAACATGACGGAATATTGAGAATACATGTGTATGAAGGCGCCGATGGCACATTTACACATTATGAAGATGACGGGATCAGCTGGGACTATCAAGAATCAGTTTATCATAAAAGGATCATGGAATACCATGCAGCTTCAGGTAAGTTGACACTTCAGAAAGCCAGTGGATCATACCCAAGTGAATTCTCCAAGATACAGGTGTATTTTCACGGATTCCAGTTCACATCAGTTAGTGTAAACGGAGAAGAAATGCCATTATCATCTAGAAATTATCGATTTTTGAATCAACTGACTGAATTTGACCCACTACCTGAATCAGCACATCCTTACATAGCTATAGGCTCACTTCCCTACATTGAGTTTGATTATTCTGACGAGCAGCTTGTTATCGGTTAATCAAAAAAGACATCTTACCCACCGCCCAAATGACCTCAATTAAAAAGGAATTAAGCTTCTGGCAAATCTGGAACATGAGTTTTGGATTTCTGGGAATACAGTTTGGCTTTGCCCTTCAAGGTGGCTTTATGTCCAGGATTTTCCAAACTTTGGGAGCCGATAAAGATGCCATTCCTTTTCTCTGGATAGCAGCCCCGCTTACCGGCTTACTTGTACAACCTATAGTCGGGTATCTAAGTGACCATACCTGGTCTCCAAAATTTGGAAGGCGAAAACCTTTCTTTTTTATAGGAGCCCTGTTCAGTACTATTGCACTATTCTTTGCCCCTTATTCATCTGCTTTATGGATGGCAGCGGGCGCACTCTGGATCCTGGATGCCTCGATCAATATCAGCATGGAACCTTTCCGTGCTTTGGTGGCAGACAAGCTTCCTGAATCCCAACGCTCTTACGGCTTCGTCATTCAGACACTGATCATAGGAATAGGCACTTGGGTGGCTTCCAATCTTCCCTGGTTTATGACCACGATAGGAGTACCCAATACTGCAGCGCCAGGTGTAGTGCCTGATTCGGTGAAATATGCCTTTGCTGTGGGTGCTTTAGTCTTGTTTACCTCCATTCTGTACACTATCCTTACCACGGATGAGTATCCTCCAGAAGATCTGGAAAAATTTCAAACCGAGAAGAAGAAGGGATTTCTTCAGGGAATTAAAGAGATTTTTGAAAACATTTCAGGCATGCCTAAAGTCATGAAACAACTGGGTTTGGTGCAGTTTTTTTCTTGGTTTGCTTTTTTCACCATGTGGAGCTTTGCTACTCCTGCCATTACAGCGCATGTTTTTGGCGTGACGGACACCAGTTCCGAAGCATATAATAATGCTGCTGACAGTGTGGGCAACTATCTGGGAACTTACGGATTGGTCTCTATGATTTATGCCTTGATTTTAGCTTTTGTAGCCAGCAAGTATAAAATCAACAGAAGGCTTTGCCACCTCCTTAGCTTATTAGCTGGTGGATGTGGCTTTATCTCTATCTACTTTGTAACTGCACCATGGATGCTGCATCTGAGTTTTATGTTGGTGGGCGTCTCTTGGGCGAGCATACTTTCTATGCCCTATGCCATGCTGTCCAGTTCGGTGGAGCCTAGGAAAATGGGAGTGTTTATGGGGATTTTCAACATGTTTATAGTCATCCCACAGATAGTAGCAGCGCTTGGTGGAGTGAATTTCCTGTATAAATTGATTTTTGGAGAGGCTGTTATCAATACCATGTTATTAGCTGGCTTGCTTTTGATTTTGGCGGCCTTTAGTAATCTTTTGATTACGGATAAAAAAGTGACCCATGACTAAGCGGAAGTGAAGACCTTTTCAATTCAAGTAATATAAAATTCGAGGTATAGGTTAAAAATCCACTTTACCTGCCCAATAAAAGAGGGAGCTTTTCTACATTTGCCAGAGCAAAAAATTCAGACAAAAATGAAAACTCTTCGCATTACCGGTGTACCTGAGCATTTTAATTTCCCATGGAAAAGAGTGGTCGAGGCACAGCCTTTCTTACAGGAAGGGATTCAGCTGGAATGGACTGATGAATCCAGAGGTTCGGGTCAGATGAATAAGGCATTGCGCAAGGAGGAGACTGATATAGCGCTCGTACTGACAGAAAGCTTCCTTCAGGATTTCGAAAATGGGAACCCTGCGAAAATTATTGGATATCATGTGCTTTCCCCCCTAATCTGGGGCATACATATACATGGGAAAAGTTCGATCAACCATCTTTCAGAAATAAAACAACCAAATTTCCTGATCAGTAGAATGGGATCTGGTTCTCACCTTATGTCTTTTGTCCTGGCAAAAAAAGAGAATTGGAACATAGGGAACATAAATTTCAAGATCATCGGGAATCTTCCAGGTGCCTTGGAATCAATGGATCCCCAGGTACCGGAACTATTCCTCTGGGAGAAATACACCACTAAGCCATGGGTAGATTCAGGAGAAATGAAGCGGATCGGTGAAGTGCCCAGTCCCTGGCCCTGTTTTGTAATGGTAGCATCAGACAAAGCCATCGCAGAGTTTGGCGAAACAATTTTCAAGTTGAGAGACTTGGTCTATGAAGAGTCTAACAAGCTACAGCATGGTGAGGCCTCTGTAGGAGAAATCTCAGTAAATTATGAGCTAAACGTGCAGGATGTCAGCGAATGGCTTAGCCAGACAGAGTGGGCGACTACGGCAGAGATTTCACGGGCTCAGCTTATGCGCTCCATGCACACCATGAAGGAACTGGGAATACTGAAAGAACAACTTCAGCCAGAAAAGTTTTTGTCCTCTGCCCACCTTTCAATTACAGGCTAGCACCGGAGAGACTTTCAATTTGATAAACACAAGAGTTCCTTCCCCTTTCACACTGTTAATCTGAAAATAGCCACCATTCATCCTCGTGAATTCCTTACAGATCTGAATGCCTAAGCCTGAACCTTTCTCCGCATTGGTGCCTAATGTGGAGTTGGAAAATATATAATCCTGGGAGAGCAATCTTTCGATTTGTTCCTGCTCCATACCAATTCCCTGATCCTTTATACATAACACCAGCATATCTTCTTCGCTTCTAATAGATAAGTAGATAGTATCCCCAGGATTGGAGAATTTAACTGCATTATTCATAATATTCCGGATCACAATATCTATTAAATCACGGTCGGCAAATACCTGTAGCCCTGAGAGATGGGCGGTAAAATCAATCTTTAGGGATTTTTCCTTGAGCTGAGGAGAGATAAGCTTAATATTAGTTGTGACCAATTCGTCCAAGGTAAAATTGACCTTATGTAGTTTGAAACCTTCCATCTGCGCCATGGACCACTTCAGGGTATTATTTAAGGTAAAATATACCGTGTCCACATCTACTTTTAGGTGTTCTATCAGTTCATTGAAATCTTCCTGGTTTAAATGCCCCGAACTTAACAAATCTACAATAGACTTTACCTGACCTATTGGCCCCCTGAGATCATGGCCTAAAATGGAAAACAGTTTGTTTTTGGTCTGGTTGATTTCCTGCAGCTCCTTTGATTTGATTTCCAAATCCTTATTCTGACCACGGATCTGCTGCTTTTGCAAGATCAGGCTAGCATTGAATTTTTTGATATTGCTATGGAGGAAATAAAGCCTTATCAATAATCCCAAAATCAAAACAGAGCCTATACCGACCAGTAATAGGATCCATCTGTCCATTGCCAGTCTGGTAGCCTGGATTTCATTCTGAGCAAGCAACAACTCGTATTCGGATTGCTCCAGATCATCATTGAACATCCCTTGCATCAGCGCCAATCTATCTCTACTAGATTTATTGGCGATAGAATCATTGATCTCTACGAACTTAGCCTGGTGGTTAAATGCCAATTCAAAATCCCCTTCTTGACGATAATACTCAGCTAAGTATTTGTGACATTTGGCAAGCTCATCCAATAAACTGTTGGAGAGGGCTACTTCTATTCCTTTCAGGAGCATCTGTTTTGCCTGTTCAGGTTTTCCGTTCAGTAAATAGGTATTTCCCAGCCTGTGGTGCACACTTGCAGCAAATGAGTTTAAATTTTTCCCTTCTGCTTGAAGCAAAGCTATTTCGTAAGTCTTTTCTGCATCTTCGAATTGTTTTCTTTTGAAATAAATATCTCCCATTACCCGATTAGAAAAGGATAACATATAGGGTGAGCCGCGACGTCTATTTGCTTCAATAGCCTCTGAAACATAAAACAGGGCAGAATCCAGCTCGTCAAGAAATATATAGTTAAACGCAACGTTATTAAGACTCCTGATCATGGTATACAGGTCATCTTCTTTTTTGCTAAGGTAATATGCCAGTTTAAACTGCTCTATTGCCAACAAATAATTGTGCTGCTCGTAATAAAGTGCCCCAATACTGTTAAGCACACGTGCGGCCTCCTTCAGGTTATCATCTTCCATTGAAAGGCTATAGGCAGCCTTGGAGTAATCAAAGGCTTTTTGCCATTGACCTCTACGGTAATAAATCCATCCTATGTTTTCCTTGGCTATAGCCTCACCAGATTTACTGGAAAGTGTACGCGCAAGTTGCTCTGCTTCTAGCGCATAGTCCAGAGCATTCTGTTGCTCGATTTCACGGAGGTGGGTAGCCAGTTCATTCAACACAGATAACCTTTCATTTCCTTCCATGACAGGAAGTATAGTTTTAAGGCTATCTATAGTTGTGATCTGTGCCTTTCCTCCAAATGGAGTCGATAAAATAAAAACTAGAAAAACAATTAATTTCAGATTCAAGCGGCATACAGTAAGTAAGGGTGGTAAAAATAACTAAAATCAGTAAAAATCAACACATTAACTTTAATACCGTCGTAATCTATCGTTTAAATTCTTCCCAGTTCCAATCTTTGTTTATCTGGTTAATGGCATGATGCGCTGTCAAATCATACTGGCAGGGAACTATGGACACATAATTGTTGGCGATAGCCCACTCATCATTATCCTCTCCTTTATCAAAATTGACAAAGTTACCGGCAAGCCAGAAATACTTTCTGCCGTTAGGATCCCTTCTCTCATCAAATTCCTCTTGCCATTTAGCCTCGGCCTGTCGGCAGACCTTCACTCCCTTTATCTGTTCATTTTGTTTGGGAGGGAAATTCACATTGAGTGCCACTCCTTTAGGCATACCATTGTCCAGTACCTGTCGGGTGATTTTTTCCACCCATTCTTCTACGTGGGAAAAATCTGCTTTTGAAGAATAATCGCATAGGCTGAATCCTATGGAAGGGTAGCCCTCCAAAGCACCTTCAATAGCCGCGGACATAGTCCCGGAATAGAGTACGGAAATAGAAGTGTTTGACCCATGGTTGATCCCACTTACGATCAAGTCCGGACTTCTATCCTTCATTACATAATGCTTGGCCAGTTTCACACAGTCCGCAGGGGTACCGCTGGACTTATAGGCTTTGACGTCTTCAAAAATATATTCCTCCTCCAATCTGAGTGTTTCGCCAATCGTGATCGCATGCCCCATACCAGACTGTGGGCTATCGGGAGCCACCACGACTACATCCCCAAGTTTCTTCATTACAGACACGAGTACTCTTATCCCTATGGACGTGATCCCGTCATCATTGGAGACGAGAATTAATGGTTTCGACATTTAGTTTTTATTCAGTTCGTTGTAATAAGCGGTGATCCTAAGAAGATCCCCCCTCTTATCATAATCTAAGCGATTTTTCCGCATAAAAAGTGAGATTTCATCGTCATGACCAGGAAGCATGTCAAACAAGTCTTTCTTTTTCATGCTGTATTGTTCTATTCTACCGTCTTTCAAAAAGTAGAACTTGAATGCTAATCTCTGTCCCATCATTGCGGGTGGGCCATAAAATGGGTTCATCCCATATCCCCCCATCATTCCATACCCTCCCATTCCCCGTGAGTCAGTCGCTACATATTCTCTGCATAAAAGAGCGAGGTCATCTCCTTCGGTGAGTACTTCAAAAAAGATTGGCGTAGCATAGTCACTTCCTTGGGCATATGGTAAGCTGAAGAATTTTCTAACCCCACCATATATCTCATCAAAAAACTCAAAGTAAGTCACATTGGTTGAGGTAAACGTATTTACGGTCTGATCCTGCAGCTGAACTACATTAGCCTCCAGGTCATATTTGATCTGTCCACCATATGCCTGGCCATCGGTAGTATAAATGTTGCCTTTATGCCACATCTGAGAGGGAAATTGGTTTTGTCCAAAACCTGAAGCTACTCCCAGCAACAGCATACAAAGGGATAAGATTATTTTATTCGCGGTTTGCATCATGACTGTATTTACGAAATAATGGATTTCGGGTTGAAATCATCTGCAATTATTAATAAATATCAAGGTAGCGAGTATGGGTTATTTTAGGATATTATGTCCCATTTTATCACGCTTAGTCTGTAAATATTTTTCATTGTGCGCATTAGGGGCTATTTCTATCGGAATCTGTTCTACTATTTCAAGCCCATAGCCTAGCAAGCCCACCCTCTTTTGAGGATTATTGGATATCAGACGCAGCTTTCTCACTTCCAGGTCTCTCAAAATCTGGGCTCCTACCCCATAGTCTCTACTATCGGAGGGCAATCCTAAGGCAAGATTTGCCTGAACGGTATCCATGCCTTCTTCCTGTAACTTGTAAGCTTTTAGTTTATTGATCAATCCAATACCTCTACCCTCTTGGTTCATGTATAGTATCACCCCTTTTCCTTCCTTTTGAACCATCTGCATGGCCCCATGCAGTTGAGGGCCGCAGTCACATCTACATGAGCCAAAGATATCCCCTGTCATACAAGAGGAGTGTACTCTTACCATTACCGGTTCATCTTTATCCCATTTTCCTTTGATCAGGGCCAAATGCAGTTCCTGGGTATTGGTCTGTCTGAAAGCAATCAGTTCAAAATCCCCAAAATCCGTAGGGAGATCCACTCCGATTTCACGCTGGATAAGTGACTCATGCTTCAATCGGTATGCAATCAGATCTTTGATGGAGATCAACTTAAGATTGAATTTCTTGGCAACTTCCACCAGATCAGGAAGGCGGGCCATAGTCCCATCTTCATTCATGATCTCTACCAGTACCCCGGCAGGAGAATAGCCAGATAGGCGGGCCAGGTCTATAGCCGCCTCTGTATGCCCGGCTCTTCTCAAGACCCCTCCTCTTTTGGCTTTGAGTGGAAAAATATGGCCTGGTTTCCCCAGTTCATTGGGATCTATGGAATCGTCAACCAGGGCTTTTATTGTCTTAGCCCGATCAGATGCGGAAATCCCCGTGGTACATCCATGTCCGATCAAATCTACAGATACCGTAAAGGGAGTTTCAAAAGCTGCCGTATTATTCCCTACCATCAGCTCAAGACCAAGTTTTTCGCATCTGTCCTCTATCAAAGGGGCGCAGATCAAGCCGCGTCCATGGGTAGCCATGAAATTAATGATCTCAGGCGTCACGGTCTCCGCCGCACATACGAAGTCACCTTCATTTTCTCTATCCTCATCATCCACGACGATGATTACCTCTCCATTTTTGATTGCTTCAATAGCATCTTCAATTGGATCAAGAATATATTTTTCCACGAAATTTGTGTTTGGATTAGTATTTAGAAAGGCAAATTTACACGCTTTCAAATCTTAAACAGGTTACAGCCAAATAAAGTTTGGTTTTAACCGATGACAATCCCCAACTCCTTATCTATTTCCAGTTGCACTTTCTTAAGTTCAAAATAGATGACCTGAAACTCATGGACCTGCTCGTCACCAAGCTGCTCAGCTTCAGCATTTTTGATTTTATCCTTTGCCTCTTCCATTAGCTTTTGCACCATTTTCCGTTTTAGTCGCAAAATGGATTTAAATCCGGTCACGGTGAGATCATCTGATTCAGTGTTGATGATAATCTGGTGTGTGTCCGTCCAATGACGGGACACCTCATGTCTTACGGTGA
>CBFGUY010000162.1:0-9132 GCA_965651895.1 uncultured Algoriphagus sp.
AAGTCCGAGGGCTGGAAATGACACAATCGGTGTTGGGAGACGGAAGACGGAAGACAGTGGGGTGCTGGGTGACAGTTGTTGGATGACCGATGTTGGGTGTGGGAAGTGGGAAGTGGAATGCTGGATGTCCGGTGCCCGGTGTCCGGTGTGAGCACCGTCTTTGAGAGGACGAAGGACGAAGCAATCTCAGTCGCAGGAGGCAGAAATAAAGTCTGAAAGCTGAAGTGAGAAAGCTGAAAGTCTATAGTCCAAGTCACTTATAATTACTACCTACGGCAGGCAAGCTTGGCTCTTGACTCTTGGCACTGATCACTGCGACTGGACACTGCGACACTCCCTACTCTTCACCTATCACCTCTTACTAACTTACTCTTGCTACTTGCTACTTGCTACTTGCTACTTGCTACTTGCTACTAATAACTGGGACGGAAGACGGATGACCGAAGTGCAGCCTATTCTTACCTTTTAAAGGATGTAGTGTTGTTCCCGAACCGCTTCCTGTACTCTCCAGGGGCAAATCCGGTCAGTTGCCTGAACTGCCTGGCGAGGTTATTACTATCCGGAAAGCCCAAATCCAATGCCAGCTCAAACACACTCTGGTCAGTGCTCAGGAGTTTTTGGGCCAGTTTCTCCATTCTAACCTTGGTGATATACTTGTACACAGGTTGTCCAGTGATTTTCAGAAAACGCTTTTCCAAGGCTCTCCGGGAAAGCGGGACTTCTTTGACCACCTGATCCACCAAAATATTGCTATCTATATTCCTGTGGATAAAAGTCAGGGCTTCCGCCACATATTCATCCGAGGAAGCATACATGTCGGTAGAGGAACGGGTGATGATCTTCAAAGGAGGGACAATGATATCCCTGATATTCTTTTCCCCTGTTCTGATCATTTCATCCAAAAGCCGGGCTGACTCATACCCTGCCCGTTCTATATCCAGATCTATACTGGACAATTGTGGATCTGAGAGTTCACAAAAGGTGATATCATTATCCACTCCCAAAACTGCCACTTCCTGTGGGACTTTAATATTATTGTGATTACAAGCCTCGATTATATGGACTGCTCTGTTGTCATCGCAGGCCATCAAGGCCACTGGTTTGGGGAGATTTTTGAGCCATTTGCTAAGTGATTTGCTTTTGTAATACCACATATCAGCAGTGTGGGATTTTTTATGCTCATAATAGTTGACCTCATAGCCCGCCTCCTGAACGGCAGATTCAAAGCCCTCCGCCCGCTCTCTGGACCAAACGATATTGTTGAAACCATAAAACGCAAAATGATAATACCCTTTATTCAAAAAGTATTCAGCTCCCATCATGCCCGTTTCCCTATAGGATCCGGTGATATTGGGGATTTTCTCAAACCTCTCTTTAAAATCCTGGGCAATAACCGGGATATCTTCTGCGAGAAAGCCTTCCTCCATCTCATTGTAAAGCTGCCCTATAATGCCATTTGCTTTCCATTCCCTGGCCCAATCCACAATCCCTTTTACCCCTATCATCTCCCGGTAATAAAGAGGCATTCTGCAAAATGACCATTGTCCGTTTCTGGCAGAATAGGATGAGATTCCCTTCAGTAATAATTTACTGTACTCTTCAGCAAAGTCCAACAATAAGATAACCCTATGCATGGTGTTGGTTAAAAAGCTCTTTGAACGATGTGACTCTGGAGTTTTTCACCAATGGCTTGGCCCACACTCCGATAAACAAGATGTACCCCAAAGGAATAAAAAGAAAAAACATAGCTGCATGCAGCCCTATGCTATCTGCCAGACTACCGACGATGAGAGGAACTATCGCACCACCTACTATCCCGGAGCAAAGCAGCCCAGCAAAGGTACCATGGGCAAAATCCACCGAGTTTAATGCCAGGGAAATCAAGATGGACCACATCACTGAGAGGCAAAACCCGGAAAAGGAAAAAGCATACAACGCAAGGTTTCCCTGCGCAGTAAGTCCTGTAAGAAGGGCCAGCATAGCAGAAACCGTAAACAGGATCAGCACCAGCCTGCTGTCCAAGAATTTCAGCAACACTAAGCCAACCAAGCATCCTATCGTCAGCAATCCCCAGAAATAAGAAATCACCTGAGCTCCTCCGGTACTAGGATCTACTCCGTGATTATCCTGCAGAAACTGACTCACCCAATTAGCTATTCCCTGCTCAATGCCCACATAGGAGAAAATCCCAAGGAAGTATAACCAGACCAGCCTTTTGCCCAACAATTTCTTTAAGGTAAGACCCAGTTCTATTTTTTCATCGGATTTCAACTCCACTTTAGGGAAACGTGTGAGCCCTATCAGAGCCAGCATCACACAGGCCAGCAAAGCAAAGACGAAATATACAGAAACCCACTTCATCCCGGCGGGAACCCAGTTTTCCAATAGCACTATCCAGGAAGGGGCCGTTTCGGTGAATAGGTTTTGATCCATATAGCTATACAGCATAGGGCTCAGAAATGATGCAGATCCAAATGCGAGCTGCCCCAAAACAGAATTGAAGGCAAAATGCTCCTCTCCGCCTGTCACCCTAAGCAGCGGGTTAATCACCACCTGCAACATAGCCATTCCCAATCCAATGATAAATAAGGAAGCCAGCGCAAATCCAAATCTAGGATTAAGACCAAACAGCAGGGCACCGACTGCGGCCAAAGCAAATGCCAACAACAACACCTGTTTTTCGCCCATACGTTCGACAAGCAAACCCGACGGCAGGGACATGACCCCATAAGCGACAAAAAACGCAAATGGCAAGAAACCTGCCAATCCATAGCTTAAGGAAAAACTGTCGATAATCCCGGGAATGATGGGGCCGAGGATATTTGACATCAGGGATATGACAAAGAATATCAAAAATATCAATAAGAGAATCTTCGTTTTCCTATGCTTGGTTTTTCCTGTCATATTTTTATTTGATTATTTCAATGATGCCAGATGCAATATCACCTGTAGGAAGTCCATTGCTTCGACTTCGCTCAGCACAAGTAGCTTCGACTTCGCCCAGCGCAGGAAGGATTCAATGCTGCTTTTTTTGTAAATCCTAGAACGCATTGGTCACTTCACTGGCAGAAAGCAGATTCATAAGTTATTGATTTCGGTTCAATTTTAGGTAAAATTCCTTTCAGAACTATATGCTTAACAATTCTTTAATTTAAAGAAAAACCAATTGAACATTAGTCCATTCTCCATATTAAGAGGTACTACTACTAAAATCAGGGTATTTATTAGAATTTATAAAAGAGTGGATACACCACGCCTGGGAGTAATCCATTGGATTGGATAGGAGGTTGGAGCTCCCTTCCTTAAGAATATGAATCTCGAAAAGATAATAGCTGAGTTTGACCACAGGATAGAAGAGTTCAGTAGAAAGCAGTTCGGACCGGTAAGTGAACGCCGATACTTAAACTAAAGAAACAAAAACAGTCCACATCAAAACAAAAATGATAACAATCACGAATCTGTTCATTTCTTATGCACATATACAGTAAAAGTAAGGTAGTACTTGCTCTTTGGGTTTCAACTCTTTCTGTATCACTTGCCCAGACCGAATCCGGAAAGACTTATGCTGAAAGGCTTGGCTATCCCCAGGGCAAAAAAGTAGTTATATTTCATGTAGATGATGCCGGAATGTCCTATGAATCCAACCATGGCACATTCCAGGCTATGGATAAGGGAGTTGCCAGTTCCTGTAGCGTGATGATGCCCTGTCCCTGGGCCGGGACATTCCTGCAAAGCAGCAAGGAAAAGCCGGGTATGGATATTGGCCTGCATCTGGTGCTGACTTCGGAATGGAAAACCTACAGGTGGGAGCCGCTTGCCGGCCCCTTATTGGTACCAGGTCTTATAGATCCTGAAGGGTCATTCTGGCCTAGCGTAGCGCAAGTGGTAGAACATGCCAATGCTGAGGAGGTATATATTGAACTCAAGGCACAGATTGACCGGGCTTTGAACTTGGGTATAAGCCCTACCCATCTGGATTCACATATGGGGACACTTTTTGCCAGTCCTGAATTTTTGGAAATCTACATCAGGTTAGGCACAGAATACCAGATACCCGTGATGTTTCCAGGGGGAAATAATAAGCTTATTACCGCTGACCTTCAAGAACCTGTAATCAAGCAATTAAAGAAAGAGGGGAAGTACGAGGAAGGGATGACGCTCCCTCCCCCTGACTTACTTATTGGAGCTCAGGCCATGGGCGAGAAAATATGGGAACTGGGTTTACCGGTATTGGATGACCTTCATAAAAACAGTGGGAACTGGAAACCTGAAAAAGAATCCTTCACACAGGGGGAGCTTACCCAATATAAGATTGGAAAGTTTAAGGAAATCTTGACTCAGATGGAACCCGGCCTAGCTATGATTATAGTCCATTGCAGTGAAAACACAGAAAATTTCCAGCGGTTTTCGGGTTCAGGAAAATCCAGACAAGCAGACCTTGAAGCCATGCTTTCTACTGATTTGAAGAACTTTATTGAAGATGAGGGCATTGTTTTGACCACCTGGAGAGAGGTCATGGCCCGTAGAAAAAACAGTAAGTAATATGAGTATCCGGAATGATTCTCTAACAATTATTCCAAAAACATACGTACAGTTCAGCGGATATACCTATCAACTAATTATGCTAAAAAGCCTTTTCAAACAAGTTACATTGGTATGGATGGGAATTGTATTGGGTCCCTCCTGCCTATTTGCCCAGTCTCCTCTTGTACACTCCCTACTCAACGAGTCTATATTCCCCTTGCAGGCAAAACATACCCATGCCAGTAGTATAGTGGCACTTCCGGGCGGAGACCTGCTTAGCGTGTGGTTTGAGGGTTCTGGAGAAAGAAAAGCGGATGATGTACTGCTAATGGGGTCAAGGAAAAAAAAGGGGGAATCCAGCTGGTCAAAACCATTTGAGATGGCCGATACTCCGGGAATACCAGACTGCAACCCTGTGCTTTTTCTCAATCAAAATGAAGAATTGTTCTTGGTATGGATCGCCGTAAATGCCAACGAATGGGAAAACTCCATACTTCGGCTGAGAAGAAGTACTTCTTATACTACCGACGGGGCACCGATTTGGACTTGGCAAGACAACATTATTTTAAAACCAGGAGATGAATTTGCGGAGGAAGTTTCACGAAAAATCAAGAACCTCCCACCCACCCATTTGGGATGGTCATCCTATGCGCCAGAATACGAGACGATGATTATCGAGGCATCCCAAGATTCCAAAAAAACAAGTATGGGATGGATGACCAGGATCAAGCCTCTCATCATAGATGACCGGATACTTTTGCCACTTTATTCGGATGGCTTCAACTTGTCCCTGATGGCTATTTCGGATGATATGGGAGAAAGTTGGAAACCCAGCTTACCGCTGGTAGGCAAAGGGCCAATACAACCTGCATTGATCCAAAAAGAAAATGGAGATATTCTCGCGATGCTCCGTGATGCCGGAGATGCCCCTCCTATGATCCAACAAAGCGTTTCGAAAGACAGGGGTGAGACCTGGACAGCCGCCATAAAAACAGCCTTCCCGAATACAGGTAGTGTGGAGCTGCTAAAACTTCAGGATGGCAGGTGGTGGATGATAGGAAACGATGTACCTGATGGCAGGTATCAATTGGCTCTCTGGATTTCATCAGATGAGGGCAAGGTATGGAGTAGTCCCCAATACCTTGAACTAGACCCGGCACAAGAGGGGAAATATTCCTACCCAGCCTTGGTTCAGGACAGGGAGGGCCTAGTTCATCTCACTTACTCCAAACACTTAAACGAAGGAAAAACCATTCAGTATCGCCTATTAGATCCCTCGAAAATTCACTGATAATGAACATGTCCACAAGGCAGACAGGCATACAATCAAGGTTCCAAACGTGTGGGCGGGAATTTGAACAGTTGCGCTGACTATTCAGGCCCACTTATTAAAAAGAAAAAGAATTTGTAAAAGGATCTGAATGAAAAGTCACATTAAAAAAAAGACTCTGTTCCACTTTTCGGAACAGATAGTGGTCATTGAAAAACAAAAAATAATCATATGAAAAAAGCTTTTTACGGATTCGCACTATTCCTTATCGCCCTGGCTCAGAGCCCCCTAAAAGGACAATCAGGAAGCGGGGGTTCATATCAGGACACTCCTTTTGTACAAGAATATGCAGTAATAAATTCAAGGGGACTCAGCAATCTATCTATACAAAGCCTGGCCAGTAATCAAATTGGTAATGTTCAGGTTCTGGAAAATATGCAGCTCTTACGTCCGGAAGCAGGTCAGTTTCAGGTTTGGGGGACTTTGACACCTGATCTGTCCTACCTACCCATGGCTGACAAAAAAGTGAAAGCAATCGACAGCTATCAGGGCGAGCTTATATACCTGGATGATCAAAGCGTATTCAGCAATGCTTGGGCGGGCAGCTTGTTTTTGAAGCATGAGTTACCAACTGCACATCGCTTCGAAGGAGGTGGACAATTTGATTTTTTGATCAGTGACGGTGAACGATTGCAGTATGTAGGACCAAACATAGAGGAACCGGTCATACTATCTGTTCCGCAGGAAGTCTTGGACATTCAATACGATTCCACTCAGGATAAATTCTGGGTCATGAGTGAGGAAAAAGTCTATCAGTTTGATCCCAAATCCCGTGAACTTCGGGAGGAATTATCAGCACAAGGCCTTAGCTCTCTAGCCTACTTCCTTCCCAAGAACCAATTGGTACTTGGTAGTGACTCAGGATATTTCACCTACGACATCCAATCCAAAACCCAATCTCCCCTATTGACAAAAATTCCCTGGACAGACATCCTAGTGGTAGAAAGCCAGGAAGATGAACTTTGGTTTGGAACGAGCAAGGGAGCCTTCGCTATACTTCCCGATGGGGAAATAAAATACTATTATTTAGAAAGATGGCTTCCTGGTGAGGAGGTTTACGACATTTCCTTTGGCCTAGAGGAGATCTACCTCCTTACCAATGAAGGTTTGGCAACTATACACCGAAAGGAGATGACTTTGGCAGAAAAAGCAGATTTTTTTGATCAATACACCCGAAAAAACCATTTAAGACACGGATTTAATGCTTCACTCGTCCTAAAGGAAGCTGGAAAAATAGAAAGCGGAAGATTAGATGATTCCGACAATGACGGCCTATGGACCTCCATGTACCTGGCATCCCAAGGCTTCAGATATGCCGTGACAAAGTCCCCTGAGGCAATGGCCCAGATCCGTCAGTCCCTGTTGGCGATGGAACGTCTCTTTACGATAAATCCTGTAGATGGATTCCCTTCCAGGTCATTTGAGCGCTCTGGCTATATCGAACAACTTTCAGATCCGGAGAGGTGGCAACATTCCCCAGATCCTGAATGGGACTGGAAATCCACGACCAGCAGTGATGAGGCCATCGGGCATATGTTCGTCTATGGGGTACTGGCAGAGCTTGTGGATGATGAATGGGTAAAAAGCAAATCCATAGAACTGATTGATACCTTGATGTCACATATACTGGATCATGACATGTATTTGTTTGATTTTGACGGCAAACCCACGCAATGGGGAAAGTGGAATCCCGAATATGTCAATGCTTTTCCTGCTGAGGTAGGAGATCGCAAACTTAATTCGTCCAATATAATCGGCATGCTTCAGACGGCATATCACTTCACCGGAAAGGAAAAATATAAGGAAAAGGCATTTGAGTTAATAGATGAGCATGGGTATCTGGATAACCTGATGAGACCTATGAAAACTATAGGTGAAGCCGGGACAGGAAGTGACTCCTACAGCCAAATGCTCTCAGAGGCATGGAATCATTCCGATGATGAAATGTACTTTGTGGGATATTGGGGATTATACAGGTATGCTTTCAATTCTGAACTGAAGGAAAAATACAAGCAAGCAATTGTAGATCACTGGGAATCAGAACGGGCAGAAAAGGAGGGCTTGTGGAATATTATGACAGCCATGGTCCAACCGGAGAAGTTTGATCTGGAGGAGGCAATATGGTTTTTGGAAAAACATCCGTTGGATCTGATCAATTGGAACATAAAGAACAGTCATCGCAAAGACCTTCAGTATTTGGAGCCCAACTTCAGAAGACAAAGCACTTTAGAGGTATTATCGCCCTCTGAAACCAAAATAGCCCGGCACAATGCGAACCGCTTTACTTTGGATTCGAACAGAAACGGGGAATCGGCCTATAGTCCCGGGGATATTTGGTTACTTCCGTATTGGATGGGGAGGTACCTGGAGATAATCCGTTGATATACAACCCAAAGAGTACTTAAATATAAAATCATATGATTATCCGCAATGATGCCAATAACCATATCTTCTTCGGTACAACAGCTGGAAGCCCTCTGCCCTAGCGGCAGACGGGGATGGCAGAAGACCGAATTGGCCTTAATGCTAGTGTTTTCCAAACCCTATGCTGCTTTTAGGGCCTTACCGATGGAATGGATATACATATAAAGATGTTCGATAAATTAACATAAATATAATGTACTGATTACCAAGAGATAACTATTTTCAAAAATTCGCAAATTGAGGATTTAAATACGTGATTTACGTCCTACGATAAGGCTATTTTTCCAAAATTTATAGAGGATAAAATAAATAGCCATATGAATGAACCTACTACAGATACTATTGAGGATTTTAAAAAGGGCAAACAAGAGGCGATTGAAGCAGTTTATCATTATTACAAACCTTTATTAGTCAATTTTGTACTCACATTTATAAAGGATGCTGAGGAAGCAGAGGTGATTTTTCATAATGTGTTTTTAAAAATATTAAGAAGAAAAAAGGAACTGAACTCGGCACAGGCAATTCGCCCTTATGTTTTTACCATCACCAAAAATGAGGTCAGGGATTATTTCAAGCGGCTAAGTTTAAGCCGGAAAAAGGCCACTGAGTATTATGAAGGCAGGATAGAAAGCAGTGTAGATCTGAAGATTGAGGAAGAGGCACTTCTGAATAAATTGGAGGAGGCAATGGAAATGCTTACAGAACAAAGAAAAAAGGTGATACAACTCTCCTACTTCGACAACCTATCCTATCAGGAAATCGCTGATCGAATGTTGATTTCAAAAAACACGGTAAAAAATCACCTGATCAAGGCCAGGCTTAGTCTTAGGAGTTATTTAACCTAGGTTTGAGGG
>CBFGUY010000163.1:0-9123 GCA_965651895.1 uncultured Algoriphagus sp.
TTGTCAATTTTCCTCAAATCATCCTCGGTCAGCAGCAGCTGAGTGGAATCAATATTGGCATTCAATTGCTCTAGCGTCTTAGCTCCGATTATCGTACTCGTCACACCTTTCTGTTGCCGCACCCATGCCAGTGCTACCTGAGCTATGGTGGAATCGTGGATTTTTGCCAAATCACCCATTGCATCTACCAGATCATAGGCTTTGTTTTTATCTATTGGAGGAAAATCGAAGTTGGCTCTCCTGGCTCCTGTTTCCTCCCCTGTTCTGGTAAATTTTCCGGTCAAGAAACCACCTGCAAGTGGACTCCAAGGGAAAATAGCCAAGTCATGATCTAAGGCCATAGGTACCAATTCATGCTCTATGTCCCGGCTTACCGCCGAATAATAATACTGCAGGCCTATAAACTTGTGCCATCCTCTGTAATGGGCTATCGCCTGGGCTTTGGCCACCATCCAGGCAGGCCAGTTACAGATGGCGATATACCTTACCTTTCCTGTCTCCACTATGTCATTCAGTGAGCGGACAGTTTCTTCCATAGAAGTCAAAGGATCTACGCCGTGAACATACAAGATGTCCACATAGTCCAGCTGAAGCCTTTTCAAGCTTGCATCTACTGAATTGAAAATATTGTAGCGGGAAAGCCCTGCGCTATTGGGCTTATCTTTCATCTTTGCGAGCAATTTAGTGGCAATTACAACCTCGTCTCTGGGAACATTCAGATCTAGCAGACTTTGTCCCAGCAGCTGCTCAGATTGCCCAAATGAATAAACATTGGCTGTGTCTATGAAATTAATGCCTGATGCTATCACAGCCTCCATTATTTCATTTACTTCTTTCTGCTGCAGTTTGCCGATTTTTGCCCACATATCATCCTGCTGACCCCCAAAGGTCATAGTGCCAAAGCAGAGTTCGGATACTAAGAGGCCGGTATTTCCGATTGGATTGTATTTCATAAATCTTTAGTGGTTTTGGCTTTTAAAAAAGGATTTTAAGTCTCAACAGAGGTCTGTTTGAAACAGTTCTGTACCCCGAAAATATGCTTATTTTTTTTCCCAGAATTTCAACTTTCCTTTATTACCGGAATTAACTAAAAGATAGCTGTCGGGGATCTCAGCGCATTCACCACAGTAAGTCACTATCCGGGTTTTTTGGGGTGTTTGCTCGAATTTCTGTCTAAGCAGTTGGATGTAGCTTTGATGCGTAATTTCATCAAGTTCTTTACTCTTATCCACCCTGTCTTTTAAGTTGATCAACTCTTCGAAAGCATTGAAAAAATAAAAGGAATCGTACTGGCTAAAATCCAAATCAAGTAGATTTGAGTGAAGGAAGGTCAGGTTTTCCAGCTGAAGCCCAGCAGCTATCTTTCGTGAGAGACGGACTAAATTCTCCTGCTGCTCCACTCCTATCAGCTGAGCATCTTTACAGAGCGTAGCGGCAACAAGACAAAACTTTCCAGAACCCGATCCTAAATCCAACACTCGCTGCCTCTTGCCTTCTGTGAGAAATGATATCGCTTTTTTTGCTACCTCGACCGGAGTCCAATGTGTATCTGAAAGCTTCTGTAGTTTTATGGGGTAAAGCTGGTCTATCCACTCATCGCTAATGGTCAGATGGTCAAATAAAATCGGATTAGTAGAGGGCTGCATTGGAGATATATTTCTTTTTGACTGTAATTGATAAATCTATTTCTCGATGAACCAATAGAAATATGCGGAAATATTAAATTTCAAATGAATAGTTAGGTTCTTAATCTTTTCGAAAATCAGGAAGTGGAAAAAATCTTACAATTATAAATCCAATCCGCATGTAAATTAAGGATTTTCAAAAGATAACTTCCCCAATCAAAGCGGCTATCTCTGCCTATAGACTTTCGGATAATTATATTTTTTTATGCATTATTGCCTCAAAAAACATGAAAGTTTCGCTTCAGTCGGATGACTTATTGGTTACTGTCAATCCTATAGGTATGGAACTCAGTTCTATCCGATCCAAATCAACAAATTTTGAATATTTATGGCAAGGAGACTCTGCCATTTGGAATGGGCAGGCTCCTGTCCTGTTTCCTATAATCGGTGCCCTTAAGGATGGTTTTGCTTATATCGATGGCAATAAATACGAGATACCAAAGCACGGCTTTGTCCGGCATTCTGATAAGCCGAAATTGATAGGGCAAACTGAAAATTCACTCAAATTCCGTTTAACTTGGGATAATGAGACGCTGGAGATTTATCCATTTAAGTTTCAGTTGGATATTACTTTTACACTTTCAGGGAAGGTGCTGGAAGTGATGCATGAGGTCAGCAATTTGGGAAAGGAAACAATGCCATATAGCTTAGGAGCTCATCCGGCTTTTAACTGCCCCCTTCATATCGGGGAAACATATGAGGATTACCGCATAGAATTCCCTCAATCAGAAACAGACGCTACCTGGCTGATCGATCAGCAGGGTTTGATTAAAGACCAGACCAAGCCTTTCTTGAGTGACAGTACTATTATCCCTCTTTCAAAGGATTTATTTGATGATGATGCCTTGATTTTTAAGTATTTAAAATCCCGTGAAGCAAGCCTCTCACATCGTGTAAAAGGAACAGTGTTAACGGTGATGTTTGAGGATTTTGATTATTTGGGTATTTGGGCTAAACCGGCTGCACCTTTTGTCTGCATAGAGCCATGGATGGGTATAGCTGATAGCACCACTTCTTCCCATGAGTTTATCCAGAAAGAAGGAATTTCATTTCTGGCACCCAACAGCAGCGAAACCAAAAGCTATACTATTACTGTTGCATAGTAAATCAGAGTGAAAGACGAATACTAGCTTAAGCAGAGAATGAAATTGACTTTTAATAGCTGTTTTTAAAATTTCAATAAATTATAATACAAACGAAGGATATATGCTGAATTGGAATGACATAATCAAGTTTACTAATAAAGGAAATCCAACGCCCCCGAGGCGGGTGGAGAAAACTGATTCTGAATGGAAGGAAATGTTAAGTCCTGAAGAGTATTATGTGACAAGACAGAAAGGTACAGAACGGGCTCATAGTTCAGCACTATGCAGCTTATTTGAACCAGGACTATATTCTTGTAAATGCTGTGGTACTCCTCTATTCGATTCCCAGGAAAAATTTGAAAGTGGTACAGGTTGGCCGTCCTTTACGCAGCCGATAGCAGTAGAAAATGTGGCTTACCACAAGGATATCAGCTTCGGAATGGTGAGGGTTGAAGCGCTCTGCAATGTATGTGATGCTCATCTTGGTCATGTGTTTCCCGATGGGCCTGCTCCCAGTGGCTTGCGGTATTGCATGAATGCGGTATCTCTGGAGAAAGTGCAAGAAGTTTAAGCTTTTCTGGCCCTTGCTATAGGGGAAATAAAGCTCCTTTCAACTGGCTTTTATTTGAGCTTGTTGTTATTCTTATTGCCTCAGAAATAAATCTAGGTTATTAAGAATAACTGTCAAAATGTAAGAAGGGAACGCCAAAAATTGAGTGCATCCAACTGGTGCAAGCAGCCAGCAAATAAGCTGTAATAGTTTGTTTACAATGCCGTAGGCATGTTCGATGGTTTAGCCAGCCATTTCAATGGCTGGTCTATAGAGATAGTGATTTCCACACAAATTGCCGTAGGCATGGCCGATATTGATTAATATCACCAGAATGTCTCAGCCAATTAACCGGTTTAAAAAGAATCATTAGGCTTGGGGTTCCTTCTTGATGCTTAAAATCTTATAAGGCTATTCTACTTTCCGAATATAAATCATACACGGCAACCAAGGCTTCGGAACCCATTGCTTCTGGATATACCTCATAATTCTTGATCTGCTCGCGGTTTTCTACATACACGGGGAGGTACTTTTCATCATACACATTCCAGACTATAAGCATGTAATGATAGGAGATTTTACTCTCTCTCCCTTCTTCGAGCCAGGACTCAAAAAGATCTTCTGTGATAGATGCTGGGTAATCCGGTCCTTCAAACATGGTTTTTCTTATGATAGAAAGACAAAACTAACATATAATTACTTTTCATTACCCAACACCCGATTGGCCCATGGAATAAAATACTGCATATTAGGCGCATCGGTATGTCCGCCATCATGCTGTCTCCATGCCAGATCTCCTTCCAGCATATCTGTATTGTAGGGTGGCATTTCTTCTTTCATGTAATCGTTGGATACACCAAGATCTGTAGCTCCCAGAAATTTGTAAGCAACCCCCGCTGCAATGACAGCCATATAACTTCCTTTTTGATCAAGCCATTTGGCATCTCCTTTTTCAGGAATACCATAGCTCACAAAAACAGGCCTCGGAGCACAGAGGGCAAGCATATCATGCGAATCTACCGGCAAATCACAGCCATCCAACCTCCCAAACCCAGATTCCTCAGCACCGTATTTCATATAATTCCCAGCCATCCAGTAGTTTTCTCCTCCAGCAAGACTTTCCACAGCCTCGCCAAAAACCCGACGATGGAGCGTAGTCCCTCCTTTTCCTGAAGAGCCTATCAATGCAATGGCAAATCTTGGCTCAAAGGCCATAGTCACCAAAGCAGCTTTTCCATATCTGGAAACTCCCTCGATCCCAACTTTCTTAGAATCTACCAAGGAGTCAGTTTCTAGATAATCCAATGCTCTTGCAGCACCCCATGCCCAAGCCCGAAGTGCTCCCCAGTCTTCCGGCGAACGGGGCTGACCTTTGTTCACCAATCCGATGATGCCTCGGGTTATTCCTGCATGGTTGTCAGCTTGAATACTACTAGGATCTATGGTCAGATATCCCCAGCCAGCGGCTAGCAATTGTTCGGTAGGTGGGGAATCCCCGCTGACAGGCGGTGCAAAGAAATTAGGACCGGGGAGTCTGGTCACCGGAGTATATGCAGGATACTTATCAAAAATAGCTTTTATCGAAGGATCATTCTTGATCATCATTTCTTTAAAAGATGAATTCAATATCTCCATATCCTCTCCACCCGGCTGTGCAGGAGCTGGAAAGGAAGGGCGCCCAAACATCATCAAAACAGGAACGGGGCCTTTGGAGTTTGCCGGTACGACAAGTATCATATTGATGTCCACATTGATCAGCGGATACGAACTGTTGTCCACATGACCTATGATTTGCTTTGCGATGACTGGAGTTCTGGCTACAAATTCCCTGTCTGTGATTTTCACTTCCCATTTTACTGAAGGTATATTTTCAGGGAGTTTTCCATACACTTCCCGCTCCAGCGCATCGACGAGTTCAGGTCTCCTCGTTTCCCACCACATATCTTCTGAGCTGACTGTTCTCCCATCATTGGTAGTGAGGATATCAGGAAGTTCTGGACATGGATTTGCCTTTGATTCATCATAATTCGCCGCGTTAGGTGCGGCTTCATTGCCACTTGGACCAGGCCTCAGCACTGTGATCCCCAGTTGCTGCTGCATATTTGCATGATCCTGCTCGTTAGTGAATGTGACAGGTGAAGGATATTGACTTGGATCTAGTTGGGTGTTCTGGGCTTTTGTCAGGCCTCCTAGGCCTAGTAATAAGGCGCATAGAATTGATTTTTTCATAGGTGTATAGGTTGGGTCTATTGGTTTTGAATTAAGGTCAAAAGTTGGGTTGAAAACAGAAATGCGGGCAAGTATTAACCTTGACTTACTTCAATTATGCTACAAAGTATCTTTTGATCAGCTTATTATCAAACCACCCAACACAATTCTATATTGCTTTCAGGCAATTGAAAAATAGGTTGATTAGCGTACTAGTTCTTCCACCCTACCCTCGTAGTCAAACTGAAGATCTTCGTGGAGAGAGGAGATCAGTTTCACTGCCTTGCCTAGCTGCATCTGGTAGATATTATCCAATACCGGATTTCTATGGTTCATGTAGCCATATTCCCTCATCTTCTCGCAAAAGAACAAGAGAACTTCAATCTGGTCTGTTTTGGCTTTACTCAGTTTGAGTAGTTTGTTCATCTTCCGGCGAAGTTTCTGTGCAGCTTTTTTAGCATAGTAGGAATGGCCACCTCTAGCAGACTGAAATTCAGTTTCCAATTCCTCCTGCACCATATCCACGTACAGGCCGGGATTATCTTTCTCATTTAGTTTAAAAAATAAGTACGATTTATTATCCCGGCTGAATTTACTTAGGTCAGCCAGCATTTCTATCAATTCTTTATCATTGAGATAGCTGAGTTCTTTTTTGAGTTGGGCGAGACTGGGGATTTTCATGGGTAAATTATAATGACGATGGTATTCAAAGCCTACTGAAGCATGTACAATTTCACGGTTCTAAATGTATAAAAACCTCAAAAGCCGTATTAGGGCTCTAAGATATTGACACTATTTCTTACATATATCAAACCATTTCGACCATTCACATCTATTCTTTTGATATTAAAACAGCAGTAGCTTACCTTAAATCAATAATTGTAGGTTTACTCACCCGGATTTTCATTTATGAAAGAATTACAGGCCATTATTCAGGCTTATGACTTCTACAAAGAAAGCAATAAAATGATTGCATTGGCGACGGTAGTGCAGGTGGATGGTTCCGCCTACCGTCGTCCCGGAGCCCGGATGCTGGTCTCTGAAGACGGTGAATTGACCGGGGCGATCAGTGGAGGTTGTTTGGAAGGTGATGCGCTTCGCAAAGCACAAACAGTCATTTTTCAGCAAAAGTCCCTAGTAGTGACCTATGATACTACAGACGAGGACGATCAGAAATTTGGAATTGGTTTGGGATGCAATGGAATTATCCATGTATTGATAGAACCTATTAATTATCAATCGGATATAAATCCTGTGGAATTGCTGAGAATTGCTCTGCAAGACCGGATTTCCTGCCGCTTGATTACAGTATTTTCTGTCAAATATTCTAAGCAAGAACAAATCGGCACAAAAGTATTATTCAAGGGAAGCAAAGTCTTTGGAGACAAGCAAAACCTAGAAGAGGGTCTATGGGAAAAGATAAGCCATGAGATTAAAACAACAGACTCAGCGAATCATAGTATAGTGAAATTTGAGGATTTGGATGATGTCCAGGTTTTTCTGGAGTACATCCGTCCAGCCATCCGAATTTTACTTTTTGGAGCAGGTAATGATACAGTTCCCTTAGCCAAAATGGCTGATATACTGGGCATGGATTTGATCCTAATCGACGGGCGAAAAAATCTTGCTACCCCACTTCGCTTTCCTTCAGCTAAGAAAATTATCACTGGTTCGGGAGATGAGGTAGTAGCACAACTAGAGGTAGATTCCTTTACCGCCGCCTTGCTGATGACACACAATTTCGAATATGAAGCAATGGTATTACATGACTTAATCCCATTAAACCTAACTTATATTGGGATATTGGGACCTAAAAAGAAATCCCAAAAATTATTTGAGCGACTGCAAAAGCAGGGAGTGGCTGTAAATCAGAATCCTATCTACTCTCCCATGGGCTTGGATATTAGTGCTGAGGGATCAGAAGAGATCGCACTTTCAATTTTGGCTGAGATAAAAGCAGTTTTTGGCGGAAAGAGTGGTAGCTTTCTGAAAGAAAAGAACGGACCTATACACGAGTGAGATCAATGAAAACAGGAATAATCATACTTGCGGCAGGAGAATCCAGCAGACTGGGATATCCAAAGCAAATCGCCCAGTACAAGGGGAAAACCCTACTCCAACATGCAATCGACGCCGCCAATGGTGCTGATGTAGAGAAACGGGTGCTTGTCCTCGGTGCAAATAGAGATGAAATTAAAAAGACCTTTCCAGGGAATAGTATCCCCAATATTCCAAACCCAAGATTTCAGGAAGGTATGTCTTCCAGTATAAAAATCGGCATGGAATACATGTTGAAATTTGACAAACCCGATCAGGTGATCATCATGCTATGTGATCAACCTTTTGTTGACACCAAGTTACTTAATAAGCTCATCGCCACCCAAAAAGAAAGCGGGAAGGAAATCGTATCCTGCAAATATTCCAAAACCTTTGGTGTGCCTATACTTTTTGGTAAATCCTATTTTAAAGAGTTGATGGAACTTACTGGAGATGAAGGCGCAAAACAAATCGCATTGGCACATGAAGACGCTATGGCCAGCATTCCCTTTCCAAAAGGAAAGGTGGATATTGATACAGAAGAGGATTTGAGAGATTTGAATTTGCTATGATTGGATTGTAGTCAACCACCGGGACTCGAAAGTTTGTTATGAATAAAGCTATGTACGCTAAGGTATCTGCTATTAGAGGAAGGTAAAGTATTATAGGACAGTAAATTATATGCTGAACCATTCACGCCTAAGTCAAAAGTCCAATTATACTAGCTTAGTTTCATCTGTTTATAATTGATATTTTATGGTCAGATGAAATCCCTGCAGGTCGCAGGGTTTATAATCATCCCTCCGTTTGACATTCTCGTCATGCCTGCCTGCGGAAGCCAGGCTCGATTTCATAACCATGATTCCCATTCGGAGGAATATAATTCCATGAAGAGGGAAAGCCATTCGCAAAGTAGAAGGAGTGAAATCCCCCTAAATACACGCTAATCGCCTATTACTCCTATGGCACAATAATAGGATAAGGTGAGTTCTATTTATTATTACTCACTAACCAACTATTAACATGGACGCTATAATATATTCCCAAGTCAGTTGTTCGACTGCAAGTTCCTGCACTGTAAAAACTGCACGGGATGAACCTGTCGGATCCATCAAAGACATCATGATCAACGCTACTAGTGGCAAGGTTGATTATGTAGTATTGAAAGTAGATGAAGGGTTTCTGAACCTTGGTTCGAAACTATTGGCTTTACCCTTTGAATCCTTTGAATTCAATCCTGCACAGGATGATGTGGTAATTGTCAAGGAGCTTAAAGAAACGCTTGAGAAGGCTCCTGGATTTGATAACGATAACTGGCCTTCTGGCCCTCAGGCTGAATTCTTACACGACATGCGTACGTATTATAGTGCCGAATCCCGCAGTCTATATGGCCGCTATGACCACGAAAACCAGACTTTCTTTGGAGGCGATGACCCTCTTGATAATGCTTCAGGTAGGATTCGGGATCCAAAATACGGGGATGGGTTCTTAGAAAGAGATCACCGGGGCGACAGGCAGTCAGATGCTAGAAGAGGTGGAGATCCTATTTTGTAATGCC
>CBFGUY010000164.1:7500-9118 GCA_965651895.1 uncultured Algoriphagus sp.
ACTTTGGCACTGGACGTTCCAAAAACGGGTACTATCGGATCGGGTGAATTAGAGAATAGACAGAGGTCCGTTGGCATTTCAGCTTCTCTTCTCCTTTCAGGGCCTATCCGAAAGAGAATCCAGGACCTCTTGGTCCTGAATATCAGAATAGGACGAACGAACCGGCCTCCGCGGATATCTTTGCTTCGGAACAAAACAATTAGCATTAGGCTCGGTCAACTGGAATGTGTATTATCCATATGGGAGATCTTCCAATCGAGAAGATCCATCGATCTGAGACGAAGAGAAAGGGCCCATTTTCTTTACTTATTCAGTTAAACCAAGGATTCGTTATGGAAACAGATAGCAACAACCATTTCATCAGACATGCGTATTTTTGATTATCCGGTGGATTTACACAGTTTCATTAATGCAAATTGTTTGATGTAGTTAGTACTCAGGTTATTCGACGCTCAAGAATTCTTATTTAGGCAGTTCATATCATCCCATACATAGTGTTTTGATCTAAGATTGCAATTCTTCCATGTTTCCGCAGTAGCATATTGTTCCATGGAGCTAGGGTCCAAAATAGGAATCAACAAGTGTTTCCACGACTCTACCGCCCGGCCAATCCTGTTCCACTGAATCCCCTCCCTTTTTCATGGCCACATATCTTTACGGCTAAGGAGTGGGAAATCTTTCTCCTGTTACACAAATGAAATGTTTCATTTCATCCGGGAAAAGCCACCTCTTTCTCCACAAACAATGTCTTTGTCATTTGATCCAGGAGCCTTCCGTTAGATAGGAACAGCTTTGCTAAATACTGAGAACTCTCGGATAGAGTATTAGAATGAAAAGACCATTAATTATATAAGGAAGAGCCCAGGGTTCTAGCCCATTCCCATTCCTAAATCAATAATTCGTAGTGCTTTTGCCTTTCTTGCGTACTCCTGGTGAACCAGTTGCTAGCCATATGTTTAGGAGGCTTTTTTCTCCAGGTACTGGTACTAAGCCGCTTTGCCATCTCTTCATCTTCATCTGCAAAGAATTCTCGACGTGAAAACACAGAGACAAAGGCCTGATCTTTGAATAGGAAAAAGAATGGATCCGAAGGTCCCAAATCAATTGGCTTATTCGAAAAAAGCCTTCTTCTTTGAAAGATATATCTCGTGTCTGGTACTGCATTGTTCCACTCTGCAAGAAGTCCGAATCAGTCTCTTGCACCTCCCCCTTTTTATGATAAATATACCAGAAATAATTCGAATAAATAGCAGTCTCTGACAACTCATCCTCTTTAATCTGCTTGGACCCGCTCCAATACCCATAGGAAAATCCCCAGTCATATTCAGCGTACCTGTCCCTGCAATCAAATAGATTGTCCCAAGGGCCCCATATTCTAGGAGCCCAAGTTATGCTATTGAAAATTCGTTCCTCTAGCAGTTCCGGTTTGACCATTCCGTTCCCTTTTTCAAACTCCACTTCTTTTCATATAGCATCCCTAATCAAAGAGAGAACAATATCCATTTCAAAACATTTCTAACGGATTCCTTGGTTCGGACCGACGAAGTAATGGCACTCGATTATTATCAACCCGACTGCAATCTTTTTCTGTCGGTAAGGATTGCACCAGAGCACCTTC
>CBFGUY010000165.1:0-9049 GCA_965651895.1 uncultured Algoriphagus sp.
GGAGCAACTTGGGATTTACCTCCTGCTACCCATGCCCTCTTTTCTACCGCTGCCTGAAATTCCATAGCCGCAAGGGCTCCAAACTTTTGATACTGTGCGGGCAAATCCTCTAATTCTACCGATGCTACAATCCCGGAATTGGCATACTTACTATCTCTCCTACTAGGGCTCATACCGTTTACCACAAGTTCCCCTGGGGATGTGGCAGCTGGAACTATAAATCCTCCCGGACACATGCAAAAACTAAAAACACCCCGCTGTTTACTATTAAATTCAGTCTGATGAACCAGTGAATAAGCAGAGGCCGGAAGGTAAGGCCCGCGGTCTAAGCCACAATGGTATTGAATGCTATCTATAAGATGTTGGCTGTGCTCTATTCTTACTCCCAGCGCAAAGGGCTTTGCTTCAATAATAATTTCTTTTTGATGAAGCAGGTGAAATATGTCCCGGGCTGAGTGGCCCGTAGCCAATATTACGCCCATACCGGTGATTTTATCTCCATGTTGGGTGACCACACCTTTGAGTTCTTCTCCTTCCAAAATAAAGTCTTCGACCCGGGTGTCAAAAAGAACCTCTCCGCCAAAGTTGCGGATAGTTTCCCGCAGATCTTCTACTAGTTTGGGGAGTTTATTTGTACCTATATGAGGATGGGCATCCACTAAGATTTCCTCGGTAGCTCCATGTGCCACCAGAATCTCCATGATTCTGCGAATATCTCCTCGTTTTTTAGACCGTGTATAGAGCTTTCCATCTGAATAGGTGCCCGCACCCCCTTCTCCAAAACAGTAATTGGAATCTGGATTGACAATATGGTCTTTGTTAATGGCTGCCAAATCGCGGCGCCGGGACCGGACATCCTTTCCTCTTTCAATTACAATTGGTCTAACCCCCAGCTCTATTGCGCGGAGAGCAGCAAATAGCCCTGCAGGACCAGCACCTACAATAACAATAGGGTCACTGCTACTGACATTTTTATATTCCGGCTGGTGATCTAAAAGTGATGGTGGGCTTTCTTGTATAAAAAGCTCCGCCTGAACGTTTACTTTGACCGCCCTTCCCCGTGCATCTATTGACCGCTTCACCTGTCTGGCGATTGCTTCAGATGAGTCTATTGATAGTCCTGCTTTCCGCAAAACCGCTTCCTGGAAAAGCACTGGATCGTAAGCCTCCTGAGGGCTCAGCTGTAAGTTGAATTCTTTCTTCATAGTAAGGTAGTTATCCTTAATAAGTACAAAAGTACATCAAAGAAAGCTTGGATTTCAGCATTAGTTGAAAATAACGAGGCAAATGGAGTAAACGGGGGCAGTCAGAACACTTACAATGAACTAATCCTTTATGAACCCTATGGTTAGATACGCATGCGAAACAATTAAACTTCGTCCCCAATCAGCCTTCTGGCTTTTTCCAGATCTTCTGCGGTATCTATGGCCACTGTCTCATGCGTGGTTTCCACCATTCGTATTCTATATCCATTTTCCAAAAGCCTCAATTGTTCGAGCATTTCTATAGACTCCAAGTTACTTTTGGGCAAATGGGTAAAAGCCTGCAGCACTTCCCTCCTATAGGCATAGATTCCCACATGTTTCCAATAGAACAGTTCCTTTGTTTTCTCTCTATTGTATGGTATCGGGGATCTGGAAAAATAAAGGGCGTCGCTCCACAGATCCACTACCACCTTCACGACATTAGGATTTTCTGCTTCCTGAGGGGTAATTCTGGTTTTCAGGGATGCGACATCCACCCGGGTATCTTCAAAAACATGGACTAGGTCTATAAGGGAGTTTCTGTCCTGAAAAGGCTCGTCTCCCTGAACATTTACGATCAAATCAGCAACAACTACATCCAAAGCCTCTGCGATCCGGTCAGATCCGCTTTCATGATTTTTCTGACTCATAAAAACGCTCCCGCCTATGGCTTCTATTTGTTCTTTGATTTCCTGGTGATCAGTTACCACCCACACTTCATCAAAAACCCCAGTCTCTCTAGTGCTGAGGTAGGTTCGCTGAATCACTGATTTTCCTCCCAGATCCTGTATCAATTTAGAGGGAAGTCTCGTAGATGCGTACCTTGCAGGAATTAGGGCTGCCCGTGTTAACATAGCTATCAAACCCTGAATTTTGCTAGAAATTTCTTTAACAACTGCGCCTTTTCTTTCTTATCCTCCTGATCATAATAAGACCCCGTGTATTCATTTTTTCTCATATAAGAATAGTTATATCCATATCCATAATTATACCCACCAAAATCATAGACATCCACCCCTGCCTTGATTCCATTGAACACTGCGTAAATGTTATCTACTTGATCGTTGGCATAAAGGTCATTAATCATAAGCAGATAACGCTTATGTGTATAATCCTGCCTCACGATATATAAATTGATATCTGAAAAACGCATCAAATCCATAGTTTCTGAAACAAGTCCTATCGGGGGAGTATCCATTACAATTACGTCAAACTCCCCGTCCAATGAATTCAGAAATTCATTCATCTTTTCTTTAAGAAGTAATTCGGCCGGATTAGGTGGTATTGGCCCAGAAGGCACTACATACAAGTTATCGAAGGTGGTTTTAACCAGTATTTCTTCCCTACTTGCTTTTCCGATCAAATAATTTGATAACCCGGTTAAATTTTCAACTCCCAGGTATTCCGAAATTTTAGGTCTTCTTAAGTCTAACCCTATCAAAAGAGTCCTTTTTCCACTTAATGCCAACGCAGACGCAAGGTTGATACTAACGAAGGTCTTGCCTTCTCCCGACACCGAAGATGTAACTAATATTTTCTTACATTCTTTCTCACTCGCAAGATAAAACAAAGCGGAGCGCAATGATCTGAAGGATTCAGTTACCATGGATTTAGGATGTTCCTGCACTAGCAGATTGGTATCTTTAGTACTGTATCCTATTGTCCCTAATAAGGGGATTCTCAGTACATTCTTGAGTTGTACCTGATCTACAATCCTATTGTTTAAATAATGATAGACTAAGAGAAACCCTAATGGAATAAACAAGCCCAAACCAAATGCTAATCCGTAATTATTGGCTTTTTTTGGGAAAATCAGATTTCCTCTTCTTGCATAATCTAACACTGAATTGTCTGAAATATTGGAAGCTCTCGCTATGCCTGCCTCTGCTCTTTTTTCCAAGAGGTAATTATACAGGTTCTCCCGTAATTTAAACTCTCTGTTCAACGCCATAAAATCTGACTCAGCTATTGGTAGCTTGGCGAATTCATTATCCTCTTCTTCCAATTTTGAAAGAGCCTGCGCTTTTCTATTTTCAGTATTTTTTACGAGGTTATTAATATTCTCAAAAATATTCTCTCTGAGTTTAGATATCTGCTCATCCAGTTCAATTACTTTGGGATGATTCTCATTTACTGCTGCCAAAAGCCCCCTTCTGTTTAATGAAACGTCGATAAGTCTAGTTACCAACCCGTTCAATAAGCCGTCATCTATACCTACCAGCGAAGGAGCTAGGATATCAGAATAATCCTGGCCCCTTTCGATTAAATAGGTCTGAAGGGATTGATAATATTGTAACTGAAAGTCAATAGACTGAATCTGATCTTCCAAAGACTGCATATTGCCCAATACCCCGCCAAACTCAGAGTTGATATCCAAAAGTTTATTTTTAACCTTAAAATCAAGCATCTTCCGCTCTACAGCTTTCAGAGAATCCTCCACTATATATAATTGCTCATCCAAAAACCTCAGGGTGTTTTCCGTCATCTGGTTTTTTTCCTTGAGGTTGTATTCTATATAAGAATCCATCAATGCATTGACATAGTCCCTGCCTTTCTCCACTACTTTGGTCACCATAGTCACTTGCAGCACAGTGCCATAGCTATTGATAGGACGTACTACTATTGCTTTGGAGTACTCATCAATAATATTGATGTAGTTATGTATGGTAAAAGAAAGCTTATCATTTGACTTTAGATTCTTTTTCTTGTAAATGGTAAACTTACTTTTAGGGGACTCTATTTCTTCTCCAAATTTAAATCTGCGGTTAAGGATATCTTCATCTATAGGTCCGGCAGCTTTGGCGTTCAGAAAATCAAAAAAGCCGGATTCTTCTATGGTCAATACAAACTCATCATCAGAGACCATGGTGAAGGTGATCTCACCCAATTCCATCTGTGGGAAATCCGTGTCCACTTCTACATGGATCGGGGATTGATCATACATTTCCACTTCCTTGATATTAGTGGACGCATAGTAGGTGACGTTGAAGTTCAAACCCTGCAATGCCTCAGCGGCCAAATTCTTAGAGGTGAGTAGTAATATATCATTTTCAAGCCGGTATGAGCCTGAAAAAATATTGGATCTATCCAAAATCTTCATTTCAGGGCTGGAGTTTTGCTTGATCAAAATACTTCCCTGAACCTCATATTCCTCCACAGAATACCGGTGAAATAAAAAGGTAATAATCAAGCCTAAAAAGATGCTTGTAACATATAGCGGCCAATACCTAGAGTATTTGATCAGGTAATACTTAATATCTATAGGTTTTACCTCATCTTGAAATTTAGAAATATCGACCTTTCCGTCTATCATAAATTAGTGGTCAATAACGCAACAATTACAATAATTGATGAAGTTACAGAAATTATCAATCCGAGTGAAGCTGTAAGATTTTCAGCATTCCCAAACTGACGGATTTTCATCGGCTCTAAATAGAGTATATCATTTGGCTGAATAAAATAAAAAGGAGATGCCAGAAGTTGCCGGTCATTGAGATTAATCTGGTGGATTTTCGTCCCTCCATCGTATTGTCGAATGATGAAAAGCTTATTTTTCTTGGCCAGAATATTGGATTCTCCGGCTACAGCCAAAGCATCAAAGATGGTCGCTCTATTCTTCAAAATCACCTGCGCTCCAGAACTGCTGAATTCACCCAATGCTGTAAAGCGAATTCCACCTATTCTTAATTTCACATAGACTTCTTCTTTGAAAAATTCATTGATAGTCTCTTGAATTTTCATCTGGGCCTCCTCCTCTGTCAATCCGGCAATGGCAACCTTGCCCAGTTGGGGAAGCTCCACAAAACCTTCTTGATCTATAGAATAACCTGTAAAGTAAAACAAATCATTCACTCCTCCTCCTCCACCGCCCTGGCGCATATTTCTGGATCCCTGAAACTCAAAAGCTTTAGTCAATTCCTCGTCTGAAGAGGCAAAATCAATGTCAACAATATCGAAAGGCTGGAGTATATATTTATACTCCACTGTGGCATAGGGAATAAATTCATCCAGACCGATCTCCGGATTCCCAGGTAGATTTTGTAGATAAGTTATTCGTTTATTGCTAATACATGAGCTCAATATTAAGCAAGTCAAAACGAATCCAATGTGTTTTTTCATTAAGTGAAATTAGTGTTTTTTAATTGCCTCGTTTTATTTTTTACTTTTCAAGATTAATTTTTTGGTTTAAAGCCGAAGCATCTTTCATGGAAATACTCTGTAATCTGTTAGACTCTATCAGTTCGTGGATAAAAATCAGGAGATCTTCTAAAATAGCTAAATTTTCTTCTGGAAAATGTCCGAAATTGTGTGGATGCCACCACAAATGATAGCATTTCCCTTCAATACAAGCATTTTCTAATTCTGCTTTAATCCGGGATATTCTTCTCCTATTAAAAATTGACCCTTTACGGTAAGGCCTCAATAGCCTACTCGCCGGTAGTCGTAATAAAGGACTGGTCTCAAGCCGCTCCAGATCAAAGCTTACATCTCTTCCCATGGGCAATAATGTATCACCAGTTCTGAATATTTTTTTCAATAGGCTCTCATGAGCTGTTTCTTTCCAGAACCAATCTGAGGGATTGGTTCGCACTACTGAAAAGCCAGCCTTAGCTGCAACATTCAGCACCTCAGGATAATATTGGTTCCTAGGAAAAACCAAACTTTCCAGATCAACTCCGTATTTGGATTTTGCGATAGTCCTGCATGCCCTAAGATCTGAATCAAAAGCGCTTAAGGTACTCCCTTGCACCGCAGTAAAAAAGTGCGAAAAGGTATGCGATGCTAATTCTTGTCCCGGAGTCAACTGTATCTGTTTCACCATCTCCGGCGCAAAGAGACCTAAACTCCCATTCTTCATCTGCTGCCTCCCCCATTCAAATGCAGAGTACTTTTTCTCAGAAAAATCAGGCTGTATTTCAGGAGCATACTCATGCCATTCCTCCCAGTTTTCAGCCATCAGCATCCCGACCGTAGCCCAGGTAGCCCTGATCGAATACCTCTCAAAAAGATCTAAAATTCGAGGCAGACAATCAAGGGCATTCGTATAATACTGTTGATAATCACGTAAATCGTATTTATCAAATCTACCCCAATGGAGCTCAAAATCTAAGGAAATTATAAGGTCTGCTTTGGACAATTGGAGTCAGGGTGATCGTTTTAAATCCGCACTCGAAAAACAAATTAACCATAAGATTGAAAATTGCAAAAATGGCATCCAAATGGATTTCATTCTATAAAACAATCCGAAGTTATTTAGGGTAAAGGTAAACAGCAAAAACATTCCAACTGCAACTATTGAATAGTATTTCGCTAAAAAGGGGATATGAAATCGAATACTGCGAAGGACATCACGCCATGGGAAGTTTAGTATCCGTGCAATAGTCCTTCCTCCTCTCTGACAGGAATGTCCATACTTTGAAAAACAAATTTTAAACATATGAAATAACCTACAGCTATATAGAAGTATGGCTACAAGGATGATCAGTATGAGCCATGTATTTTCTAAAGCCAAAATTACAGAATAGAAATCCCAGCTCTCCCAGAGAAGCGGACGAAATACTACAGCTACCCAACGTTCTATACTGTCCATTTCCCCCATAGGAAGTGTAGAATTCGCTTGAAAACTGTCCAAAAAATTCAATTGAGTAGTGCTAAATGCTGCTAAACCATCCAACGAAAATGATTCCAAATGCAGGTATAGCAAGAATTGATTGCTTGCCTGAAAAAGCAGAATTATTATTAACACTATCAAAATCAGGGATTTGATAGGCATCTTTTTAAGCAAAGGCAGGAGAAGCCAAATCAACACAGGTATAAAGAAAATGCCCACAAACGGCCTTATAAACAGGCAGATAACCCACCCAATCAATCCCAGAAATATACTAGTACCAGGTCTGGTAAGAGCGTAAAATAGCATGGACAATCCTAGAAACAGCAGGTTTTCCTTCGAAACTCCCGCTGTCCAAAAATGTAGTCCCGGTAAAAACAACGGTAAGTATAACAACTTGGGAAAGGACAACATGTCAATACGCTGTAGGATGAAAAACCGGAAACTCAGAAAAAGCAATACCAGCGCCCCATAAGATAAAGTTGAATAAATAAATGTTCCGGACAAGTAAGACAATCCTAATAGCTTACTGGGTATGTAATTCAACCATTGTATGAAGAAAGTGTTTATCCCAAAATAATCCATCCAGCCTTGAGCATGCTGTGATGTGTCCGCCGTCAATTGCCAAAAACCTAGTGAATCCCCACCATTTTGTAGAATATAACTGGCATAAAAGAAAGAAAAACCTAAATGAACTATCCAAAGCAGGGTTACAAGAGTTTGTTCAACTTGATCATAGTCCTTGTTTCTCCAAAGCCTATCTAAAAAATACATTATGGGCAAGTTGCAAAAAACAAGAACCAGAAAATCAACAACTTTCAGATTCATAGTAAAGCCCTTTGATAATCGTCTAAGGTTCTATCTAAAGAAAACAAGTCAGAGCCCAACTCAGCAATTTTAGCTTTATTTAGGTGAGATATACCTAGAAACCAATCCATAAGAATATCTAACTGAACAGATTGATTATCAATAATAAAACAACTTTTCTCATTTCCCAGAAGTGTATCCATATCTCCTATACCCTTGGACATCAGAACTGGCAGTCCGCACATCAAATATTCTCCTAACTTAATTGGAAGAATCCCTTTGGTACCATTGCCCAATTTCCTCAAGCTAACACCCACATCTGCCGCCATCAGGTAATCCGGCACCTGATCAAACCCCACCTCCAGTACAATGACTTCTGATTTGACCTCATCAGGAACAACATTTATTAAATACCCCGGATCTCTTGTAAGAAAAATCATTCTAAAGGCAAATTTTCGCTGATGTAGCCCTTTCAAAATGCTAAACAATAAATCTAATGAATACCCCGGGCCAAGTGAGCCTGAATGTACCAAAACCATCTCTTCGGATAGATTTAATTGTCTTCTGATTTCATTTCTATTTTCTCTCGAAAAATGAAACTTATTTACATCCCTGCCATTCCCCACCAGAAAAAATTTTTGAGAATTTAGTTTTGTGTTCTGTTCGGTATGCCAATCAATTGATTGTTGTGTTCTCACCAACACTTTACTGGATTCCGCAAGCATTCTATGCTCTATACCTGCCAGTATCCGGTGAACTATCCCCCCCTTTTTAAGATTTCCCAAATCCAGTCTCTCCTGTATAGGAAGTCCATCTGCATCAAAAACAATTTCACAGCCCATTCCTTTTACCTTCTTCAGTACGGTCAAAACAAGCAATGCGGGCATAGTACTTCTAGGAATAATCGTACGAATTTGATGTGATTTTACATAATCAAGTAGAAAGGTTCTATTGAAAAATACAGCGGATAAACTAGCAAGTGTGGTTGGAAGCTTCTTGGATATGGGAAAATGATAATAATCCATACCCAATTTATTGGCCAGGCCTGAGATCCTATCCACCTCCTCCGTATGAGCCCAAGAAAATTGAAAAATAGAAATGGCTATTCCCCCTCTGCGCTGTAATCCGGAAAAAATCGGGAAAAACAGATTTTCCAGGTAATTAGTCTTATCCGAATCCCAACTTATAAATAGTACCTTTTTCAAGAATTCTAAAATTGTTTTATCAAATATCAGTGTACTGGCAAATTATCCATTAATAGTCCTCATTGCATTTGTCCAACTATTAGAATCCAAAACAGAGCCATAAACACCAATAAATCAATGTGGCTCATTTTGAAAGAATGGTATAGAAGGAAAAAGCATGATATGGCGTAAATAAAATCCACATT
>CBFGUY010000166.1:0-8964 GCA_965651895.1 uncultured Algoriphagus sp.
ATCACCATCGAAAACATATATTTTTCCATTCGCTAAGCTATAAAAGTAAGCAGTTCAATTGTGCTCAGACTCTTACGTCATTTTTGCATTTAGTTGAGCAGAGTGAAAGAGTCCGGTTTTTTCATCTTCCAACTTCATGAAATTCACAAGATCTATTGTTGCACTTAGGATGCCCTTTTCTGCTCTTTTACAATACTGACCTAATAAACTGATTCTTGCTGCCTGAAATATAAGCTAAGATACAGATGGTTTGTCAGTTGTAGCTCCAAAACAATCCTGCAGAATCTTTTGCTTAGGATATTTAATTGCAATATTTTTAATGTTATTAAGTTTCAAAGTGTTGAGATAATTCAACGGTTTGAGAAGATATCTCTCGCCATTCGCACCGAAGGGCTATGCCAACTGATGATATAAACAGAAAGCTTCCCAGAGCTTCTCTCAATACTGTATCAGTAGTAAAAAGCTGTAAAACCGGTTTTTAGTTGTTGCGCATATCCTTACCATGCTTGGAGGAAGCCCTGTACCTAGCCTGAATGGCTTACATGGCGGGTTTTTTGGTTGATAAAGATCATAATCCTTACAACAATGTGTAGCTTAATCCCCCTGAAAAGTAATTGTTCTAAAGCCCTTGAGCAATGTATTAACGATATCCATGAACTACTGGTCATAATAAAAGACGCCCCCGAATTTAAACAATGTTCCGAACTCGCACATAGTTGCAAAGATGCCTGTGCTGAATGTCTGGATGCATGCGAATCTGCCAGATTGGACAGAGCTAAAATGATGTTGACCTGTGCGGAGGTGTGCAGTGATTTTGCCTCAGAATGCAGGAAGTATGACGCAAAGGAATTTAGAAACTGTGTTGTTTCCTGCAGAGTATGTATAGAAGAGTTTGAGAATGTATTGGCCTGATCCGGTGCGGGGAATAGAACCTGCATCCGCTTAAGTGTACCTATGTGCTTTGAATACCCGATAACAGGTTTGAAATTCAATAAAGTGAATCTGTCTTTTTCTCTTTTGCTGATTTTTCCAAATAGCTGGTTAATCGTTCAATTTTTCCGGTAAGAGATCTGGAAAAAACCTTTTTCCACTTTCCTGAGCTTAATTCCAGATTTACCGAGTATAATCTTCCCCACCAGAGAACCCGAACATGTTGAATGTTCCAGCTCTTCAGATCCGTTTCCAGATTTATCACATCTTTTTTCAGGGGATGCCAGATGGTTAAAATGTTCCCTTTTCTATGGATGTTATTACTGGTTTTAGAATCCGCAAACAACACCGTGAGTAGAATTATTAATATTAAAACTGTTACTAGAAGTATAAAGAGGTAATTCATATGGTGAACTAAGGTTAGTCGTCTCTAAAATTCCAATAATAATGCCACAGGATCTTTTCAGGGTTGTTAGTCGTGTTAGGTCAATCCATTCTTTGGAGATAAAGTTTAAAACTCTGTCCATTAGAGTATAACGTCATCATGATTTTTTTTGGATGTCTTCCAAGCCTAAAAACCAGGTTTTATGCGGTAAGATTTGGTTATTCGAAGGCGCTAGTTATATATCCACTACTGGACACGTGTGAATTAGGCGGCTGATGATGAGTACTACTTGGTGTGACTTGTGAGAAGTAGTCAACTACGTCCTAAACCTAAATCCAACTAATTGACAATAAAATATTGTAGGTCTGGCTAAAAGGTTTTTCGAAATACCTAATTTGGTTTGGCGGATATCAGATTAGGTGAAGGTAAGTAGATTCAAAGTGCATAGAAAATTAAATAGGATGGGAAGAAATAAGCCTCGGGTTTTAGACTGTTGGAAATCGGTAAATGTGTCGCTGAAAAGACAGATTATTTATAGAAACATGATAACGACTCCCATCTTATTGATATTAAATTTTTTCTTTTCCTGCTCCGATAGGACGGCCACCTCCGATATCGCAGATGGAAAAGTAAACAGCGAGGAGATTGAAGTCCCGGAATTTCAAAATATAATTGATTCAGCACTTGTCAGTGGTGCAATCTTGATTTACGATTTGGAAAGAAATGCTTACTATTCAAATGATTATAGCTGGAGTAGAAAAGGGTTTTTGCCGGCATCCACATTCAAGATACCAAACTCAATAATTGCGTTGGAAACAAGTGTGGTAGAAGATGAACATACCCTTTTCAAATGGGACGGAGAATCCCGAAGAATTAAAAATTGGGAACAGGATTTAATCCTTCGGGATGCATTTCATTTTTCCTGTGTTCCATGTTATCAGGATGTAGCAAGGAAAATTGGGGTGAAAGACATGACTGAATTCCTGGACAAACTTGAATACGGAAATATAAAGGTTGATTCAGTTACTCTTGATTTATTCTGGCTTCAGGGAGAGTCCAGGATTAGCCAATTCCAGCAAATCGATTTTCTGAAGAGATTCTATCAATCTGAACTTCCTATTACCGAACGGACGGAGGAGATAATGAAAAAGATGATGGTAATTGAGGATAATGGAAACTATAAAATTAGCGGAAAAACTGGCTGGTCAGTCAGCGACGGCATAGATAATGGTTGGTTTGTAGGATATCTCCAGACTCAGGACAACACCTATTTTTTCGCTTCAAATGTAAAACCTAAGGAGCTACTTGACATGGAGCTGTTTCCGGAAGTGAGAAAGGATGTGATATTTAAAGCATTCCAACAAATGAGTATTCTAGAGTAAGGTTTTTCACAACTTCTCTTCCTCATTAATGGGGTACTTCATGTGTTTATGTGCGAAAATAGGAAAAATGCAAAGGTTAGATTTGTTTGGTTAGGAATCCTTACTATATTTGAATAGGCAATATCGCCACACAACTCTAACTTTATTAAAACATGGAAAAAACAATTTTCTACCATGCAGGATGTCCCGTTTGCATCAGTGCAGAACACGACATCGTAAATCTTATTGGGGCGGACAAGGTTGAAACTGTCCACATTGGCCAAGATCATAATCGGTTTGTAGAAGCTGAAAAGGCAGGTGTGAAATCCGTTCCTGCTTTGCTGACTCCTAACGGAAATGTATTGCACATCAATTTCGGAGCATCTATGGCTGATGTGAAAGGCTAAAAAAATTTAATGATATAAGTTAGGACTCCTAATTTTAATTGGGTCCTAACTTATTTTTAATCATCTTCACTCCGTAAAGTTAGGATTCCTATCTTCACGGAGTTGCGCTTTTTTTTAAAAACTGACACAAGCTTTTATTTGATCTTCCATTAGGTTTATCAGAGGGAGTATTGCTAATGTCGGCACTACGGATCTTCAAGTATTTGCTATAAAATCAGGGCAAGAAAGTGATTTTATTGGAGGATGTTGTTTGAAATCGGAGATACCGAACTAGCTGACACCGATAAATATGAAATAATCCAATGCCGAAGAACACATGAGTCTTTCTCATGAGGAAAAAATGCTTGGATATAGGTAGCCAAAGAAAATATGACATGAACTATTCATCATTCAGTCTGAACGAACAGAATCAAAACGTTGATAGCAAAATTGTAGTGGCTTTAGAGCGGATTTCAGAAGCCTTCAGAGTGCTGCTTTGGAATGAAAGTAAAGAAAACTCATTAAGTCCAATACAGAGTCAGATTTTGATTTTCATCTATTTTCACTCTCAGGAAAAATGTAAAGTAGGGTATTTGGCAGACGAGTTCAATATGACTAAAGCCACGATCAGCGATAGTGTCAGGATTTTGCTTTCTAAAGGGCTAGTTTTAAAGGTGGCTGACCCGATTGACACAAGAAGCTATTCTCTTTCCCTCACTCCAGAAGGAGAAAAAGTTGCTCAAAAAGCATCATCCTTTGCTTCTTCCATGGAACGGCCAATTGAAAAACTTAGTCCGGAACAAAAAGCAATAATGCTAAGCGGACTGTTGAAATTGATTCATGAACTGAATAAATCAGGAATAATTACAATTCAGCGAATGTGTTTTACATGCAGTTTTTACAGAGCCGAAGGCGATGTTCATTATTGTAGTTTGATGAAAGCCAAGCTTGCCGAAGCCGAACTTCGCGTGGACTGTGCCGAGCATCAATTGATCAAGTGAATTTTCATTGGAAGATATCAAATGGGACACACCTTAGGTCTTAATACGGGCACATGATAATTGACAGAAAGCACTTTCACCTCAACAATAAATGTGTAATCGAAAAATTACTGATAAAGACACCCTTTAGGTATGGTGCGGTTTTCGAAAATGAAGCATGTTTTTTATTTATCAAGGAAGGAGAAACTCTACTGAATTCATCCACTGAAAACTTGCATATACAAGTGTCGGAAAATGTTCTGCTGAAGTGCGGTAGTTACTTTGCAGACCTAATCCAGAAATCAGGAAATCAGAATTGTGAGATCTTCGCAATTCATCTTCATAAGGACATTCTGCTTGAGCTTTATAAAAACGAAGTACCCAATTTTATAAAATCAAATGGTGAACAATATTTTGCCAGGAAAATTGAAAAGCAGGACATCATTGTTCACTTTATAGAAAGCTTAGAGTTCTACTTCCAGAATCCAACCTTGGTCAATGATGAATTATTGAAACTTAAAATCAAAGAGCTTATACTACTCCTCCTCCAGACCAATAATGCTGATAACATTATCAGCCTGTTTTCTCATCTTTTTACGCCGAGACAAGCCGATTTTAGGGAAGTGATTCAGGCGCATTTATTTTCGAATATTTCAATATCAGAACTTGCAGTGCTTTCGGGACGAAGCTTGTCCGCTTTTAAGAGAGATTTTTTAAGTTATTATAAAGATACTCCAGCCAATTATCTGAAAGCACAAAAACTTATAAAGGCTAAGGAATTGTTGGGGGCAACAGATTTTTCAATCAGTGAAATATGCTATGAATTGGGTTTTAGCGACAACTCTCATTTTACCAAGCTATTTAAAAAAGAATATTGCGTAACTCCCTCCGAATATAGAAGAAGTAGAATTTGAAAATAACTATTTGAGCGGATCTTTCCATTTTTTGGACTTTATAGCCAAGTATATCCAAATTATCAGGTTCAAATTTGCCTTGAAGTAATAAGGTGATGATCGTGCATAGTCTATAGATGATTTAAGTGGTGTATGTTCTGAATTTTGAGCTTCGTAAATCAATAATTACCCTAGAAGTATGAAATAGTAGCGTCTGTAGGCATGCTGATGTGACCAAAAAAATAAATTATACACACATGAATTACACAAGAGTAACCACCTGGTTTTTAGCCGCATCGATGTTTTTGTTTGGCATTCTTAAATTTATAGATCCATTTAAGGGCTGGTACGCTGTCCAGATTGCTACTAGTGGATTGGGGGAAATATCATATGCTATGGGCATTATGGGGGAGGTTGGAGTGGGGATGCTGCTGTTTATATGCTTGGTTTATGAAGAGAGGATGGGTAAAAGAATATATGCTTTATTGTCAACTATTTCATTTCTTACAATTATCATAATCATGCTGACAGGTGTGTATGTCCACCTCAATCCAAATGTGCCGGCAGATGTTTTGCCACTTAAAATTAAGCCACCCTATATCCCTGTTTTCTTTTTGATTGTGGCATTATCCAATGTTGTGCTGTCAATATATAGTATGGCGAAACCAAGCACCAAAGCCTATAAAATCTTTTGATTTTAAACAGGTTAGCAATTTCAATCAGCGTTGAACTATAGAGATGATAGTATGCGGGCGGTAGTTAGATACGGCATGCTGAAAAACGCCAGTAATAGATCAAAAGCTGTTATTTTGAATGATTAACCCATTTTTCAGGCGTAGGGGTTTTTAGCAAGTACAAGCTTATTGAGGGGAACAGGCCTTTATCCATGCATCCGAAAATCTCAAAATCGAGATTTTCGAGCTAGTCTCAGGCATACCATCTTCTACGTTGGCTTCATTTGAGGTGTAAGTGTCTATTCCGGCGGTACTGGGCCAGCAATTGTCCTCAATAAGGTGAGCCCTCTGAAATTTTTGAACTGGTCCAGCTTCCTCACCGTGTTGTTTTTGCTAGGATTGATTTTCTCTTCGAGCCTAGCCGCCACACTTATTTCAATTGTTTTGGTTGGATTGGCATCTGCCAATATGTTCCCGTTGATTTCCTTCACATATAGGGTATTGAGAAGATCTGATACTGTTTTATAGTCAGGCTAATTATACCAGAAGGTTTCTGATTCAGGTGATTGTCTATCCTTTTGATGCGTGTATCTGTGGTGCCTTTTAGCTTCCTGATACCCGTAGCTTTGGGTTCAGAGCCCTTTTATGTGTCTTTCCGGATAATTTGCGGGCATGGGATTGTTTTGGATGTACGCTTGAAAAAAATCATATTGTGCAAGAATTGGATTATGGATGTGATATCTTCCTAACGATTTTTGATGCTAAAAATGCATCATAATTTACTGGATTATTGTATCTCAGAAGAAGTGTTATGTGATCTCGGGCATAAGTCTGGTGATTTTTACTTTGAATAATTACATAAAGTGAACCATGCAGGTTAAAGATTTCAGAATAGATCTCAAAAGCTCTATTCCTTATCATGTGCAGGTAGAAAAATACCTACGAGAACTTATACGAATAAAGGAATATGCATCAGGAGAATCCTTTTTGCCCAAAGAGGAAAGTCTGGCCAAGCGGTTTGGGATATCCAGAAATACCGTCAGGCAAGCTATCGAGAAGCTGGTGCAGGAAGGATTGGTGGAAAGGAAAAGAGGAGTAGGCTCCAAAGTCATCAGCCAGAATATCTCTACACGGCTGGATCAGTGGATTTCTTTTACTAAGGAAATGAGGGATAAGGGGATTGAGGTGGTAGAATATTCAGTCAAAGCCGGGTTTGAATTGCCGGATGAAAGAACGTCAAAAGCACTGAATGTCACTCCTGATACAGAATTGTGTTGTATGGAACGGGTAAGGGGTGCCAAAGATGCCAAGTATCTTTACAGTATTTCATTTTTTCATCCCAGGATAGGGCTTACCGGTAAGGAGAACTTCTATCAGCCTCTCTATGAAATGCTGGAGCGGGAGTTTCATGTAGTGGTGGCGACATCAAAAGAAAAACTTAAAGCGGTAGCCGCCTCCGGTACTATTGCCAAGGCACTGGATATCAAAAAAGGAGACCCGGTGCTGAAGCGGGAGCGGATAGTCCTGGATCTGGGGGAAAAGCCCGTCGAGTATAACGTGGTCTATTATGCTACGGATTTTTTCTCCTATGATATCGATTTGAAGCGGGAGTTTTAACACGCTTAAACAAGTGTGCAGATGGTGTGTCAGCCCGAGTAAGCGGAGTCGATGATATTTCGACTCCCCACCACAGCGAGGCAAGCTACTCAAGGTAATCATGGTTTGAAGACCAATTACCGTCATTTCCTTTCTGTAAATGCTGATTTTCAAAACTCTGTGAGCTGCTTGGAGTCATACCTATAGACCTCAGGCAGGCTCGATTTCAGATAAAGTTACTATACATCAATAGTCTGAAATCAATCTATCGAAGTATTCATTATGAAAACAGCTATTCTGAAAATTTACATTGAAAGCTAAATAAAACTTAATTAATATTCTGATAATGAGTAGATTGTTTATGGTTAAAAGCTTGGTTTTAGTGATTTGCTTTATCTGCCCGATGAGTGTTTTTTCGCAGGGTAGTTCTCCAGTACAGCCTAATTTCCATTTACTTCCCAGCCCGAAACCTGACCGGATTATCCTAAATCTTTCTGAAAATCCTTTGGAAGAAATAGGGGTGAACTGGAGAACTGATACCACTGTAATCGTATCCCATGTGGAATTTGCGATAGCTACTGCAGGGCCTGAGTTCCGGGATCACGTTCAGCTCCGTCAAGCCGCCACAGAAACCCTCATTTCCCAACAAAATAAGGAGCCTACAATTCATGCAAATTACCATCAGGTGAAATTGGATGGTCTCAAGGCGGGGAGTAGCTACGTGTATAGAGTAGGAGGTGGAGACTTTTGGAGTGAATGGTTTCAGTTTACTATTCCTGAAGATGACCAAGAAGTTAACTTTCTTTATTTTGGCGATGCCCAAAACGAAGTGGTGTCAATGTTCAGTAGGGTTATGCGCGAAGCAATCATCAACTTGCCCAAAATGGATTTTACCGTTTATGCCGGTGATCTCATCAATCATGAAAGTGCGGATTTTGAGTGGGGCGGATGGTTCGAAGCGGGACAATGGATCCATGCTTCCATTCCCTCTATGATGACTCCTGGGAATCATGAATTTTCCAAGAACCCTGCAACGCTTACCCCCCATTGGAATGCGCAGTTTAACCTGCCTACAAATGGCCCCAAAGGTCTGGAGGAAACTACGTATGAGGTGAATTATCCAGAGCTCAAAATCATTTCTTTGGACGGAGAGCAGATCGATGAATCAGTAAGTTATAGGGAAGCCCAGATGGTTTGGCTGAGAGATGTTCTCAGCAAAAATCCTCGAAAATGGACAGTGATCACTTTTCATTATCCAGTGTATGCTACTGCTCCAGATCGATACCATGATAAGATGATCGACTATATCCGGCCTATTTTACAGGAATTCAAAGTAGATCTTGCGATTCAGGGACACGACCATGCCTATGCACGCGGTAGGGCATTTGAGGAGAACGGAAAAATGGATTACAAGAAAGGTACTGTCTATGCGGTCTCAGTGGCTGGGCCAAAGATGTACGAAGTCAAAGCTGATGACTGGATGGATCGAAAGGCGTATGGTACCCAGACCTATCAGTGGATACAAGTCAAGGAGGATGTACTTCGCTTTAAAACCTACACAGCCACTGGCGAACTTTACGATTCCTTTGAGCTGCATAAAGATTTGGAAGGCGAAAACACCTTGGTCAATAAGATCCCACTCACACCAGAAAGACTTCAGAGCAAATGAAGAATTCTTAAAGTACCATGAATTTGCCCGGATCGATGTTGACAACATGGCGTTTGACTTTGACAGCTCAGTAATCACCCGCTACACGGA
>CBFGUY010000167.1:0-8891 GCA_965651895.1 uncultured Algoriphagus sp.
CCTTTTTGTCTTGAGGATTACTGTTTTAATCCTGTTTAGCTTCTTCCCCTGCAGCTTCTTCTTTTATCTGATGAACCACACGTTGAGGGAAAGGGATTTCTATACCATGCTTCTCAAATTCGGAATTTATTGATTCCATCGCATCAAAGTGCATTGGCCATAAGTCCCCCGATTTGGCCCACACCCGTACTACGAGATCCAATGAACTATCTCCAAAATTACTCAAGGCGACAAAAGGAGCAGGCTCTTTAAGCGCACGAGGATCATTTTCAAATACATTTTTGATGATTTCTTTTGCCTGTTCGATATTAGTTCCATAAGCCACGCCTACATTGAGTTCTGTTCTTCTGGTTGGCTGAGTACTCATATTTATTATATCAGAGTTGGCAAGGCTTCCGTTTGGAATAACCACTTCTCTATTATCGAAAGTCATTAGGTGTGTGTACAATATCTGTATTTTTGCCACGGTGCCTGTATGCCCCTGGGCCACTATGACATTGCCTACTTCAAAAGGTTTGAAGCCCAAAATGAGTATCCCACCTGCAAAATTGGATAGGGATCCCTGCAGTGCCAGGCCAATAGCCAAACCTGCAGCCCCAAATATAGCCACCACAGAACCTAAAGGTGCCCCTAAAATACTGGCCACCCCCATAAATAAGGTGATGAATAATACAACTTTTACGAATCCAAACAGAAAATCATTTAGTGAGGGATTACTTTCACTTTTTTCCAAAAGGTTTTTCATGCCCTTTAACAGGCTTTTTATAATATATTTACCTACTAGGTAAAAAATGACAGCAAATATGATTCTTGGGACGATTAAGTATGCCAAGTCTATTGCACGTTCATAAAATGCATTTACTGTTTCCTGAGAAAATTCCATGATACTTTGTTTTGGTTAATAACTTTCTAAAATATAATTGTCACTTGCCAGCGAAAGGCCCAATGCCAGCTAATCTCAAAATTTTCAAACCCAGCAGAATGGAGTATTTTGACCCATTCGGTTTTAGTAAAGCTCCTTAACACTGACAATGAGGCATCGTTTTGCACCATTTTCGATTTACTGAACAGTTTAGTGAGGACTAATATACTATAGTATGCGAACCAATGCCTGTGAAGGTCATTGATCACAATCCCCAGTCTAGATTTAGCTCTGAGAGATTTCAAAAGCCCGACTAATTCGCTATCGGTAAAATGATGTGTAAAGAGCGTACACGTAGAAATATCTACTTTTTCTTCGGAGAATCCTCCATCAAACACATTCCCCACTCTCCAGGCAACTTTGGGCATGTCCGCCAATCTAACTGCCGCTAGGTCTATAATGTTTTTGTTGGCATCGACTCCGACAAAGTTAAGGTCTTTTTTTTTACTTTTTGCCCAATCATCCATAACACGAATCATATCACCTCCGCCACAGCCAATGTCAGCGATGAGGAAGGAATCTTGAGGATGTTTCTTGCTAATTTTAGCCAGCCCATTAGTGGTTACATAATTTCCGCCCAGCCATCGGTTTATTGTTTTTAGCTCTCGCAAAGTCTGCACTAATTCCTCCCCCGAGCAATTGAGGTCATCCATGAGTTCTTTATCCTTACTTCGCTGCGCAAAAAGTCTCATTTCTTAGCTAACAGTAAGGTTTCCAAAGTCAAACCAGGCCCAAAGCCCATGGAAAGAACCTCTCCATGGATATGCTCATCATGCATAATCCGCTCCAGTACAAACAATATGGTAGCAGAGGACATATTTCCAAATTTATCCAATACTGCCAGCGCATGGGTATTTATAGACTCAGGCAAACCGAATGCCTCTTGAACCTTCTGAAGAATCTGCTTTCCTCCCGGATGGATGGCAAAATGCTCCAGAGAGGATAACTTGAATTTTTGCTCAAATTGCTCGATCAGTTGGTTGATCCCCTGATCCAACAGCATCGGGATATACTTGCTCAGACGCATTTCAAATCCAAAATCACCGATTCCCCAAGCCATATCCTCTTCTCCTTCCCTGATCACCTGGCTCAGGTACGATTTGATCTTCAATCCCGAATCAGTATTCCTGATCAACGCTGCGGCGGCCCCATCCCCAAACAGTGAATTGGCCAGTATATTATCCTCCACATAGTCTTTTTGGAAATGTAGGGTACAAAGCTCCACAGCGATCAACATTACCTTCGCTTCAGGCTCTGCTTTCAAGATTTTATCCGCCAATTTTACCCCGGTAAATGCAGCATAGCACCCCATAAAATGTAGGCAATATCGCTCCACAGAATCCGCTAGCCCCAGGCTTTTCATCAGCTCTAACTCTACCCCTGGCGCCACCATGCCAGTGCATGAAACCAAAATCAAATGGGTGATTTCAGCAGCATTTGTTGTAGTTTTGGACAAGCAGTTGTTGATGGCTTCTACACAGAGCTCCGGGGCAGTTTTTCGAAAAATTTCCATTCTGGCTTTGGTGCCGGGGAATGGTTCAAAGTCCGCGGATCTAGGGAAGAAAGTGAAGTCTTTGCTATTAGTCTTTTCAAAATCATCCAAAACACTGTAGCGAAAAGAAATCCCTGATTTATTATATAAAAATCTCAGCTTCCTTGCTTCTTGCTCATCCAATTGATGCGCTTGTTGCATAAAACAGGCAATCTGGGATTGGTCAATCGGCTTGCCAGGATTAGCTACTCCAATACTTTCTATACTGATATCCATAGGAAGAAATTTTGAGTCAATAAATACTGCGTCATATTGGAGTAGTGAATACTGTGTGGAATTTTTATCCTAATACGATGCCGAATTCTTTCTCCCATTAAAAATTTCATTACATCAAGTTAATTGTTTATTTCTAAATTAGGTGAATGCATGATAACTAGTCCACGTGGAAAAAGTTATCAACATAACCTAGCAAAGATCTATGATATCTAAATCCAGCGTTAAGCATTTACGGATTCCCTTCTCCCTCTTTTTGATGCCTGTGTTTTTCTTTGCGCTGGCATTGACTCCTAACCACAATGAATGGAGGATGCTATGGGTTTTCATCGCCATTCATCTTTTCCTGTATCCTTCCAGCAACGGCTACAACAGCTACTTCGACAAGGATGAGGAAAGCATAGGCGGACTGAAGCATCCACCTAAAGTCACCAAAGATCTTTATTGGCTATCTATGGTGTTTTTCCTGATCGCCATAGGAATTGGCGGAACTATAAATCTGAGTTTTGCGCTGATGCTGGTGGTTTATGGCTTAGTAAGTATGGCCTATTCCCATCCGGGCATCCGCATCAAGAAGTATCCTTATGGAAGCTGGTTTATTGCGGGATTGTTTCAGGGCTATTTCACATTTTCCATGACCTATGCCGGACTCAGTGATTTGGGTTGGGATGTCTTGATCAAGCCTCATGTGGCGATTCCGGGGCTTCTGACAAGTTTGATGCTATGGGGCAACTACCCGCTTACACAGGTTTACCAGCATGGTGAAGACAGCCGGAGAGGAGATCGCACGCTTAGCTTGGTATTAGGGATAAAAGGCACATTCCTATTTTCTGCAATTGTTTTTATGGTGACAGGGGCGGCTTTTGCCTGGTTTTTCCTTGCCCGTAACCAGAGCCAGGCCCTCTGGATATTCTTGGCAGCTATGACCCCGATTATGATTTACTTTTTGGTCTGGTTTAGCTTTATCAGGTTGAACCCTGCCATATATGCCAACTACACTTGGGCTATGGGGATGAATTATTTCTCAGCTCTGGCACTGAATGTTTTTTTTATCTATTACTTTCTGGAAAACACCCAGATCTTGCAAGTTCTAGGGTATTAGAATGGCCTTCCGTGAGTGTTTTTGATAATTTGGGAAGCAAAAAAAGGAATATGTTGAATTAGTTTTCTGGTAAAAACTGAAGCTTGTCGCGTCCCGAAAAGCAACTGGACTTTACGTCCCACCCAGAGCCTCCGCCTAAAATTCAGATTCCAACCCTCCCTATATTTATCCTCCACTTCATTTCTTGATTTACCACACAAGATAGCCTCCGCTGCAAGCTTACCTGAGTGTATTGCCATGGCCATACCATTGCCACAGAGAGGGGTGATCAATCCTGCCGAATCCCCTGCCATGAGGATGTGGTTATCCACAGGAGATTTAGGCTCAAAATTGATTTCATTGATTACTTCAGGCCTATCGAAAAGGAATTCGCTCTCAGTAAATAAGCGCTTAAGCCCTGGGTTTTTCCACAAAATTTCCTGCTCCATGGCAGGTATAGAACCAAACTCCCTCAGCTGGTCACGGGATCCCAAATAACACAAATTTGATTTCCCCTCCTCTATTGCATTTATTCCACAATACCCGCCTTTGAAGTTGTACAGCCCTACAGTATCCCGTATAAAGCCACTTTTGATATGATATTTAACACCAATGTAAGGGCTTCTTTTCTCTATAAAGGCGCGCTTTAGCACTTTATCCAATTTTGATCTTTTGCCAAAAGCACCAATAACATAATCTGCCAGCAGTTCTTCTCCTCCTGCCATTCTCACGGTAAACTGCCTTTCTTGCTCATTAAAACGGACAGACTCTACCTGAATGCCCGTTTTGACTTCTCCGCCAACTTTCAAAACCTCCCTATAGATATATTCATCCAAGACAAAGCGGCTAATTCCAAAACCTCCTAAATCCAACGGCACCCTTACTTCTTTCCCTTTAGTATCAGAAAATAAAAATGTGGATATCTGAGGAAAATCCTGATAAATTGGCAACAATCCCTCTCTTTTTAAAAAGCCAAGTACTTCATTGGACAGATACTCCCCACATACTCGATGAAAGGGAAAGTGCTTTTTTTCTATCAAAAGAACCTGCTGACGATTTTTAGCCAATAAATAGGCGGACACCAGCCCGGCCAATCCTCCGCCGATTACTACAATTTTGCGTTTATCTTTCACTACACTGCCTTTAACTTTACAAATATACCGTTCATCAAAAATGGGTACTTCTTACAGATGCTTTCAGGAAATTCAAGGTTTAGAATTTATAAAACCAAATAATAACTATGAGAAATACCCTACCCAAATTATTTAGGGGCTTTACCTTGCTAGTCGGCGTGTTGGGTGTAATGCTATATTCCACGGACTCTTTTGCTCAGAAAAAGAAGAAAAAGGATTCCAAGCAAGAAGCACCAGCTACACCAGCCAAACCAAAAGGTAATGATTCAGATCCAAAACCTTACAATGAAGTAATCACAGCAAAAGCGAAATCAAAAGACGGACTTTTCAAAGTCCATCAGATTGAGGACAAATACTACTACGAAATCCCTGACTCCCTTCTAGGCAGAGACATGCTGATGGTGACTACAATAGCCAAAACCGCAGATGGTCTAGGCTATGGAGGCGAACGCACCAATACGCTGATGCTACGCTGGGAAAAACACAACAAGGACATACAACTAAGAGTAATCTCCGTCAATAATTTTGCGGCAGATTCACTCCCTATCGCGCAGGCAGTAAAGAACTCCAATCTGGAGCCACTACTGCAGAAATTCCCCATCAAGTCCCTAGGGACGGATTCTACAGGGATAGTGATTGAAGCCACAGACCTATGGACAAAAGACGTACAGGCACTGGGGCTTCCTAAAGGACGTCGTACGCAGTACAAGGTGACCAGACTCGATACAGATAGATCTTATATCGAACATATCCATACCTACCCTATCAATATAGAAGCCCGGTATGTAATGACTTATAGTGCCAGTGAGCCTCCGTCAAATAGCTCTACGGGATTGATCACCCTGGAGATGAACTCTTCCATGCTCCTGCTCCCTAAGGAACCTATGAAGCAACGTCTGGCAGATCAGCGCGTGGGCTGGTTTAGCAGATCCATGATTGACTATGGCTCTGATGCACAAAAGGCCGATAAACGCGTTTTTCTGGATAGATGGAGACTGGAAGTAAAGGAGGAGGACATGGAGAAATTCAAAGCGGGGGAATTGGTAGAACCTAAAAAGCAGATCGTTTACTACATTGATCCTGCCACGCCTAAGCAATGGATTCCTTACCTAATCGCAGGGGTGGAAGATTGGCAGGTAGCCTTTGAGGCGGCAGGCTTCAAAAACGCCATCACGGCTAAACTTGCACCTACCAAAGAAGAAGATCCTGATTGGAGCCCGGAAGATGCGAGATATTCAGTAATCCGCTACTTCGCATCTGATATCCAGAATGCGTATGGCCCCCATGTATCAGATCCCCGGTCCGGTGAGATTCTGGAATCTGATATAGGATGGTACCACAACGTAATGAACCTGTTGAGAAACTGGTTCTTTATCCAGACTGCGGCCATCAATCCGGATGCTCAAGGCGTACAGTTCAAAGATGAAGTAATGGGAAGATTGGTACAGTTTGTCTCCTCCCATGAAGTTGGGCACACACTGGGGCTTCCCCACAACTTTGCCTCTTCCCACGCCTATCCGGTGGAAAAATTGAGAGATGCGGAATTCACCAAAGCCATGGGGACAGCGCCTTCTATCATGGATTATGCCAGGTTTAACTACATCGCCCAGCCAGGTGATGAAGGAGTGAGCTTAATGCCGAATGTAGGCCCCTATGACAAATATGCTGTGGCGTGGGGTTATAGACCTATTCCAGACGCAGCTACTCCGGAAGATGAATTAATGACCCTGGATCAGTGGATTTTGGAGAAACAAGGTGATCCAATCTATAGATATGGGCGTCAGGGGAACAGCTATGATCCTACCGCACAAAGTGAGGATTTGGGCGATAATTCCATGAAGGCATCTGAATATGGCATCGCAAATCTAAAGCGCATCATGCCCAACCTAATGGAGTGGACCTCCGAACCGGAAAAGCCATACAAGAATTTTGAAGATTTAAGTGAAATGTATGGGCAGGTAATCACTCAGTTCAACAGATACATGGGGCACGTAAAAACCAACATCGGCGGTGTGGCGGAAGTCTATAGAGCAGTAGGTCAAGACAAGCCTATCTATACGCATACCGCAAAAGATCTCCAAAAGTCGGCAGTAGCCTTCTTAAACTCGGAGCTTTTTGCCACGCCTTCTTGGATGATGGACGATCAAATCATAGCCAGGATAGAAGATTTCGGTGCTTTGGAGAGAATCCGCGGCGTACAGGCAAATACGTTGAATTCAGTGCTTGACCTTGGACGACTGGGTCGGGTGATCGAGAATGAGGCACTAAATGGAAATGATGCTTACAAAATAACCGATCTTTTTGATGACCTGAGAAAAGGTATCTGGTCAGAACTACCTTCCGGGAAAACAATTGACGTATATAGAAGAGCCCTCCAAAGAGCTTATATCGAACGTATGGAGTATTTGATGACAAGTGATGGCCCAAACATCCCGGCTGCCTATAGAAGATACCTAGGCACCCAGATCAATGCTTCCCAGTCAGATATCAGACCGATGGCCCGAGGTGAATTAAAAATCCTTCAGAGAGATATCCGGTCAGCCATTTCCAGGACTTCGGACAGGATGTCAAAGCTTCATCTGGAAGATGCATTGGAAAGAGTAAACGCTATTCTAGATCCAAAGTAACAGGTTTGGAGTAATCGAATAAGTTAAATGGGTGTCAGTCAGATCGGCACCCATTTTTTTTATAATAAGTCAAAATGATAGCTTTTAATCTATTATTGCGTTTTTCAGCATGCCCTATTTCAAAACCCTGGCTACAAATATGCGTTATCCCAATGGAAAAACAGGTTAGAGATAATAGGAACGCAATTATCTAAGTATGGATTTGGTTAAAAGACATTGCCCCGCATCCCCATGGCGAGAAACAAATGACTTGAAATCAAAATTTCATTATTTTTGTTTTAAATTATGAACATGTCCTCACCTCTATCAATACTACAAAGCCATAAGTTACGCGTGACTGAATGCCGTCAGGAGATTCTCCGGGAATTTCTGGATAAGCAGGTGGCATTAGCGCACTCTGATCTGGAAGACTCTCTGGACAGTCAGTTTGACCGGGTGACGATTTACCGTACGCTAAAGACTTTTGTGGATAAAGATGTAGTACACAAGGTTCTGGATGATAGCGGAGCCACCAAATATGCGCTCTGTTCCCATGAAGAGGTAGACCACAATCATGAGCATGTACACTTCAAATGTGAAGTCTGTGGGGAAACTACCTGCCTGGAATCCACTTCATTGCCAAGTATCAAACTTCCATCCGGTTTTAAAAAGAAGGAGATGAATTTACTTGTGCAGGGAATTTGCAACAAGCATTAAACCTCTAAGGGTTCAGGTAATCTGGATTTTGGGGAATCACTAGGCCATTCTACCCCAGGCGGAAGATCAATTTTTGGCGGGGTATAATCCTCCACGCCCCCATCTCCCTCATCCTCATTGTTCCCACCCTTTTTTATTGAGTTTTTGGTCATGGTCGCCATGACATAAATGAGGATGACGTACGCCAAGCCACAAAGAACCAAATCAATTACAAGACTGCTCATCGCTAAAAGTTTGATATAAGATAACTCAATACAACATTTAAATCAATGCTAATGCCGATTTGTTTTCCAATAAAGAAGTTTTTTATGATTTATTCAGACTTGCTAATTCCCTAGGATAGGTGGATATTTGCGCTCTGAATTAGACGAGTAATGATAGTAAAAACAAAAAAATACCAACTCCCAACCGGCACCTATATCAAAATGGCACTTGCCAATGTTCTGAAAGAGCAATGGTGGGTGATCCCTATCGCACTGGTGATCATGTGTGGATACTTTTGGATTCCTTCGATTTGGTGGATCATAGGCGCATTGATCGCATACGGTCTATATGTTTTGTTCTGGGCTATACAGTTTACCGGAGTAACCCAGATGGAACAAAACAAAGTCATCTTTGACAAAATGGCCTATGAAATCGACAGCCGACAGATCTTAATGAAAATCAA
>CBFGUY010000168.1:0-8807 GCA_965651895.1 uncultured Algoriphagus sp.
ACTTCGGCATAAAGCCCCCGCGCTTGCCTCTACTGGTTTATTCCGTTTCCTCTTGCACTTAGTGCCGGTCTCAGGCTGGTGCAGCTTCATAAGTATTTGTCAAACCAAAACACAAAAGACTATGAAGACGCAAGTAAAGACATCGGCAATGAGAAAAGGTATAGTAACCTTATAAAACCAAGCATTTCCAATATGCCTCAGAGGAATTAACGTTTTGCTAACAGACCGAAGAAAGAGGAATGCAACCCCCGCGTGTGAAGATAAAGCCGATGACAAAATATAATGCCTGAAAATGGGGTATTGATAAATGAAAATATTAACAAAGTAATGTTTCTTACGATATAATTTATACTTTGGAGCTTAACTATTTGTTAATCTCTTTATTCGGCTCCCAATGATTAGCAAAAGTATATTTGTTTCATTATGATGAATAAGGAAGACAACGATGCTTTATCTCAGATATCCGGTAATAATGCGGATGGGCTCAAATATATTTTTGACAAATACTATAATGGCCTCTGTGATTTTGCGACCATTTATGTTCGTCCTTCCGATGTGTCATCGGATCTGGTAAGTGATTTTTTTATTCGCTTTTGGAACCAACGTCATCAGATTAAGGTCACCGGTTCGCTTAGAGCTTACTTGTATAAATCCGTAAAAAATGCCTGTCTCAATCACCTCCGCGGCAGAAAAGTGGAGATGATGAATTACGAGGATTATTCCGAAGTATTTATCAGTACTGAGCTATCTCCGGATGAACAGATGGAGTTCAAAGAATTTCAGGATAAGCTGGATGTTTTTACAAACTCACTACCGGATAGAAGGAAATTGATTCTTCAGCTCAAACTGAAATCAGGCTTATCAAATCCAGAAATCGCGGAGACTTTGCAGATTGCCGAAAGCACAGTAAAAAACCAGATAAGGGCGGTTATAAACAGCCTGAAAGAAAAAAATAATTTTTCCTGATATTTTTCAGTAGATCAATAGTCAAATTCATCGGAACCTGTGTCATACCGGTATATGCAGGGAAACATGGGTTTACAGAATTTTGAATATTTTGAGAAATACTTACTCGAAGAATTATCGACTGAGGAGGTTGCTGACTTTGAAAGGAAACTCAGGGAGGACGCTCAGTTTTCCCAGGATTATAGAGACTTTTTAGGCCAGCTTGGCAATACTGTTGAATCCACAGGTTTTGACTCTGCCGATAAAAACTCTGCCTGGAAGAAAGTTACTACAGGCATCTATATTCCTTCGACTGGGGTAAAACCGATCACGCAAAAAAATTGGAGTTGGGGCAGGGCTGCCAGTGTCACTGTGATCATGTGCTTAGGACTACTGGCGTTTTGGCTCTATAAGTCTGACCCTGAAAAAAGTGTTGAAATGCTTACCAAATCCACGGTCGAGGGCCAGAAAGCGACTATTACGCTAGCAGACGGAACCACAGTCCGATTAAATTCATCTTCTTCAGTTTCATATCCTGTCGAATTTTCTGACAGTACAAGAAGAATTATCCTGACCGGAGAGGCGTTTTTCGAAGTGACCCCGGATAAAGCCCGTCCGTTTATAATTTCCTCTGGAAAATTGGAGACCGTAGTCTTGGGCACATCATTTAACATCAGGTCATTTCCCGATGAAAACCGACAGTTTGTTGCTGTTAAGTCCGGGACGGTACAGGTGACTTTTCCTGTGCAGGCATTGGATCCCGTCAAGCTTCAGGTTGGTGATGTTGTCATGTATGATAACGCCACCTCAGCTATGGAATTGGAAAAAGTTGACCCCGAATCTATAGCCCTATGGGCGCAGGGATACCTATACTTTGAGAATGAGACACTGGGGTATGTCCTTAAAAGTCTGAGCAGGTGGTATGGGGTGGGGTTTTCGGTGGAAGATCCAAAGCTTCTAAACTGTAGAGTGACATTAAAACAGCGTGATGAAACCTTGAAAAATATTCTTGAAATCCTAAAATATGCCAGCTATGTAGATTACGAATTCACCGAAAACCACATGATCATCATCAAAGGGAAGCCTTGTTAAAAGAGAAAACGGGAGTGTTGCAGCACCCCCGCATTTCTGGTAGAAACGGCCTGTATAGATAAAGCTACAGGAACATTTCCTTTTGTCTAAACTCACATTTAAACAATTCAAAATTATGGAATCACGCTTACTAAAAAAAGTAAAGCCCTGGCTTATGAGGCTATTTTACAGTGTATTTATTTCCTGCTTTCTCACCACTACACTGCTGGCAGGCAATGTAACCGGACAAGACTTGGAAACGACCAAAGTTAAGTTTAGTTCAAGCTATGCAAATCTGGATCAGGTGTTATCAGTTATTGAAAAACAGACTGAATTTCTATTTACCTATAATGCGGCTATTCACCCCAAAAAGATTGCTATACAGATTGACCCAGGTGAAAGGACCCTGTTGAAGGTTTTGGAAGATATATCAAGGACCACCAACCTTAGTTTTAAGCAGGTCAATTCAATGATTGCAATCAAGGAAAAGAAAACGGAACTGCCGGTGAAACAAGCCAAGTTCCAGTTGTACTCCGGGATCGTGATGGATGGAGACAGTGATGAACCCTTACCGGGAGCCACGGTGCAGATTAGGGGTAGTACAACAGGCACCGTGACTGATGCAAATGGGGCGTTTGAGATAAATGCCGAATCCGGGCAGATGTTGGTGTTCAGTTTCATTGGCTATGAGTCGCAGGAAATCCTTCTCGGTGACAATCTGAATATTACAGTTTATCTGGGAGGGGATACCAAAGCACTTGATGAAGTAGTGATAGTTGGGTTTGGGGAACAAAAGAAAGTGAATGTTACCGGTGCGGTGGAGATGGTTACCAGTGAGGATTTGGAAAACAGACCCACCACCAATACTTCCAATTTATTACAGGGATTGATGCCCGGCTTGGTAGTCCAGAATCACACAGCCATGCCTGGACAGGATAATGGCACTATAAGGATCAGGGGTGTAAGCAGTATCAACAATTCCAACCCATTGGTGATCATTGATGGTATTGAAGGGAACATGAATATTCTTAATCCCGATGATATAGAGTCCGTTTCTGTCCTGAAGGATGCGGCTTCAGCATCCATTTATGGTTCTCGCGGGGCTAATGGTGTGATTTTGATCACCACAAAATCCGGTAAGAGAAAAGGTGCCCCACAGATTAGCATCAATAGCTATTATGGAATCCAGAAGCCTATCCAGCTTCCGGAAATGCTGGGTTCTGTGGAAATGATGCAGCTTCAAAATGAAGCACTGCGGAATGTAGGACAATCTGAAACATACTCAGAGGAAGATATCCAAAAAGTAATCGATGGGACAGACCCCAATTTCTCTGCCAACACCAACTGGATTGAGGAAATTTTTAAAGAGCGTGCACCACAGTATCAAACAAATGTTTCTGTTTCAGGAGGTGCTGAGAATTTAAGTTATCTGGTTTCCTATGGCAATTTAAGGCAAGACGGGATGGTAATTGGTGATGCCTATTCTTCCAAGCGTGATAATTTAAGATTCAAGCTAAATACTACTTTGCTCGACATCTTAGACCTGAACGCAAATATTGGATATATCGATCGGGTTTATCATTCACCCCAGTGGTCGACTACGGCCACCGGCGGGGTGATCCGGGGGGCATTGAATATTTCTCCATTGGTACCGGTCAGATATACTAATGGCGATTGGGGCTATGGAGGCGGGGCCAACAACCCGGTAGCCATTGCTACCGATGGAGGGAGTAATGTTTTTTCTTCCCAGGAATTTACCGCCAATATCACAGCTCAGCTCAACTTACATGAAAACCTAAGTATCAAGGGGCAATACGGTCAGGTGATGAGTAATTCAAGAAGAGAGACATTTGTGAAGAAGGTTGTTCATAGACACCCGGACAGTGGAGATGTACTGTGGTTTAATGTGGAAGAAAATTCCCTTGAAATCAGGGATTATGTCAACCGTTACCAAAATGCCCTGGCACAGCTGGATTATAGAAATTCTTGGGGCGATCATAATTTTACAGGCCTGTTGGCTGCTCAGCAGGAATGGCAACGGTATGAGTCCTTTGCGGGCAGCCGCAGAAATTTCCTTTCAGAGGATGTGCCTGCTTTGGATCTGGGTACAAATCCACTGCAAAGTAACAGTGGGGACGGTTACCATTGGGCATTGAGATCCGGTATTGCACGGTTGAATTATGATTTTCAGGGAAAATATCTACTTGAATTAAACGGGAGATACGATGGTTCATCCAGGTTGTCAGAACAAAACCGCTATAAGTTTTTCCCTTCTCTTTCCGCAGGTTGGAGATTTTCAGATGAGGGATTCTTTGAAGGGCTTAAGAAATTCGTTTACGATGGGAAGGCAAGGGTTTCATTCGGTGAATTAGGTAACCAATACCTTAGCAATATGACAGGTTATGCAGAATACTACGCCTACCTGCCTGTCCTGAATGACGTCGGTACTATGCCGATTGGAGATCAGAGAACAAATGCTTTTGCCCAGACTATTTCTGCAGGTACCAATCTTTCTTGGGAAACGGTGCAAATGTTAAACATCGGTTTGGATCTATACTTCTTTGAGGGAAAGCTTGCGTTTACAGGTGACTGGTTTAACAAACAGACCAAAGATATTCTGTTGAGAGTCCCTCAGCCTTCTGTCCTGGGTATCACACCCAGTGATATCAATGCGGGTGCAATGGAAAACAGGGGCTGGGAACTGACCCTTGACTGGCAGGATCAAATCAGGGAATTTAGATACGGAGCAAATTTTCAACTATCTGATGTGCAAAATAAAATCCTGAGCATGGGCGAAACTCCTCCGGCCTACGGTACAAATGTGAATCTGGTTGGCTATGCAAGCGGATCTTATTACGGGTTTGTTGCGACACGGTTGGCACAGGAGAGCGATTTTGATATGGTGGACGGTAAACTGGTTCCCAATATTCCGGTCACAGCCAGTGAGCTCAACAAGTTTGGGCCGGGTGATCTGGTGTATGAAGATCTGAACGGGGACGGAGAAATTACCGCCGAAGGGGATAGGAGAGTGCTCGGTAATGCTTTTCCACGCTATACTTATTCATTCAGAGGGAACATTGGATGGAGAGGATTTGATCTGTCTTTCTTTTTCCAAGGGGTAGGAAAGGCTGTTGGCTACCTCTATGATAATGCCCGACATGCCTACAAAAGTTCTTCCATGTATCCTCAGAAAATCCATAGAGACAGGTGGACTCCTGATAATACAGATGCTTCCTACCCAAGACTGATATTCGGAGAAACATACAATTCCAGAGTATCATCTTATTGGCTAGAAGATGCTTCCTATCTCAGGTTAAAGAATCTTCAGATTGGCTACACATTACCCGTCCAATTGCTTGAAAGACTGCGGGTAAATAAATTCAGAGTCTATTTTTCTGGGGACAATTTGCTGACCAAAACTAATTTCTATTATGCTTATGATCCGGAATCCCCGCTATCGGCAGGAGGATATTATCCTCAGGCGAAGACTTTTACACTGGGGGTAAACATAGGCCTTAAGTAATATCCATAAAGACATTAAGAAGATGAAAAATATTAAAATTATTCTATCACTATTGTTTGCTGCCTTGGTGCTACAAGCCTGTAATGATGACTTTCTTGACCGAGGGCCCCTGGATGCGATTTCTGATGCTAATTTTTGGCAAAATGAAGAACAGTTGCTTTTGGCCGTCAATGGTACCTACGCCTACATCAAAGGGAAGAATACAGTGGATATGGAGAATATGGCCGATAACACCGTATGGCCTACGCAGACTAACTACCGGATGATTTCCAGCGGAAACTACAACAATGATTTGGGCACACTGAATACTGAATGGACAGAAGCCTATGCGGGGATCAGAAGGTGCAACCATTTTCTGGAAAATTATGAGAAAGCAGAGATGACAGATGATGCACTCAAAAACAGGTATGCAGGTGAAGTCAGGTTCATCCGGGCTTACTTATATAGTTACCTGACCTTTTTGTTTGGAGACGTGCCTCATATTACGGAAGCACTGAATGTCGGGGATCCGGAAGTTTACGGGGAGCGGGATTCAAGGGAAGAGATTGTAGAATGGATTTTGGCAGAACTTACCGCGGTAGCAGAGGTTCTTCCGGAGAGTTATTCTTCTTCAGATTATGGCAGGATTACCAAGGGAACAGCACTGGGATGGAAATCTAGGGTAGCTTTATTCTATCAAAAATTTGATGTGGCTGAGGCTGCAGCACAAGAGGTCATGGATCTAGGGGTTTACCAGCTTTACCCTGATTATTATGAGCTTTTTGTGTCCGAAAGCGATGCCTCCAAATTCCCTTCAAATAGGGAAACCATGTTTACCAGGATCTACACTACAGATATCAGCATGCACAACCTGAGCCGCGAAATCCAGGTTCCTGACCAGTCAGCCCGATGGAATCCTACCAAATCCCTGGTGGATGCCTATCTGTGCGAGGACGGGAGAACTATTCAGCAATCCCCTTTGTATGATGAATCGAGCTATGACAGTCTTTTCGAGCACCGGGATCCCAGAATGAAAATGACTATTCTTTCCCCGGGAAGCCCATGGGGAGGCAGGGAGGATGGGAATCCGGACAATACGGACAATTCTGTTTTCACCGCTCCAAAGTTCAACCAAAACAGACAGGGGTCTGTAACACCTACCGGATACTATTTTAGTAAATACTGTGATCTGGATGCGGTTCCAACCTACAACCGGGATGAAAATGATATCATAATCATGAGGTATGCAGAAATCTTACTCAACTACGCTGAGGCAAAACTGGAGCAGGGATCACTAACTCAGGAGGATCTGGACAATACAATCAACCTGTTGAGGGAAAGGGTAAACATGCATCCTATGATTATTTCTGAATTACAGGAATGGGGGATGGATCTCAGAGAGGAGATCAGAAGAGAGCGGAGAGTTGAATTGGTTTTGGAAGGACAGCGCTATTTTGATATTCTCAGATGGAAAAGGGGGGATTTGCTGGCCAGGGACGTAAAAGGTATTAAAAAGGAGTTTATCATCCGGCAGGAAGATGTGGAAAGTGTTCCCACCGATGAACAGGGATACCTTATATTCTTGAGCGGAAATGCCTTTGATGATTCCAAGCATTACCTCTGGCCAATTCCATTGGCACAGCGTGATCTCAACCCTAATCTTTCCCAAAACCCAAATTGGTAATACAACTTCAACCCGGTTCCTGTAGGGGCCGGGTTTTTTCAACTTTATAACCATGCAAAAAATCCTATTAGTATTCAGTTTGTTTTTAGGCTTTTCTTCCTGTGCAAATTCAGAGGAACCTAAAAATCCTATTGTCCAGGAGCCAGTAGTTAAGGAAGGCAGGACAATCAAAGTACTTTCTTACAATATCCATCATTGCAACCCACCTTCCAGACCTGATTTTATTGATCTGGATGCGATAGCAAGAGTAATTACGGAGAGCGGAGCTGAAATCGTCGGTCTCCAGGAAGTGGATGTGTTTACTTCTAGATCTGGAACCGATTTAAATATGGCCAAAGAACTAGCGCAAATGAGTGGAATGCCTTATTACTATTTCAGTAAGGGGATAGATTATCAAGGTGGTGAGTACGGAACAGCAATACTCTCTAAGTTTCCTCTTTCTGATAAGGAGACGATTTTACTGCCAGCTGAAGAGGGTACCGAACAACGCACTATTTCTGTTGTCACGGTATCTCTGGAAGATGGCTTGAGCTATAAGTTTGCTAACACGCACTTGGATTATAGCAGCGCCAGTAATGCACTGACGCAGGCGGAGAAAATAGTTGATTATTTTTATGGAGATACTAGCCCGGTGATTTTGGTAGGGGATTTTAATTCGGTTCCGGGAAGTGCGCCTATTTTAAAACTTGATGGCAGATTTACCAGAACCTGTAAAAATGACTGTGCGCCGACTATCCCGGTAATTAATCCTACTAAAACGATTGATTTTATCATGTTCAGCAGTGAAACAGATTTTACCGTGAATAGTCATCGGGTCGTTCAGGAGACTTATGCATCCGATCATTTGCCTGTAGTGGCAGAACTTATTCTTTTAAAACAGAAGTGAAAAATAATTTAAAATAACACGTATATCCGTGGAAAATAATATTCATATCCGCATTTATGCGAGTAAAGGAATAAGAATTATAGGATACGAAACCCCTAGTGTCAAGGCAAGCTTAGGGCAATCCCATGTCATCAGACAAGGGATTTCCGTCTTGGGAGTCTTTCCGTTTATTTTTCAAAGTACCGGATCGGGGTATTTGCCCTGGGAGGATGTTCTAGAAAAAAGCTAAGGCTGAAGGACAAGAAGCCAACGGGTTGAAATTGAGGTGATAAGAGGGGTTTATAGTGTAATTTTGTTGCCATGTTTTGGATGAATTGTAAATTCCCAATCAAACTGCCTCCACGATTTGGACACAGCATTTGTTGATTTGATTACTTTGGACGCTATTCTGTTGAACACCTTTGTATTAGAAATTTAAACTGATACAAAATGGAAAACATCAAGGGAAAAGTAATCGCCATAACAGGAGCCAGCAGCGGAATAGGAGAGGCTATTGCCCGTCACTTATCAGGCCTGGGAGCCAAAGTCGTTCTAGGAGCCAGACGTTTGGCAAAATTAGAAACCATAGCAAATGACATTGTAAACAAGGGTGGGCAGGTTGTTTACAAAAAACTGGATGTTACTCAACCAGATGATGTGAAAGACTTTGTCAACTTTGCAATAGGCGAATTTAACACAATTGACGTGTTCATAAACAATGCGGGTCTGATGCCGCTTTC
>CBFGUY010000169.1:0-8672 GCA_965651895.1 uncultured Algoriphagus sp.
CATGATGGAAATACGGTTATTTTGACGCGTGGAGGCTTTAATCTGCTGCCTTAGGGGTGGTATTAACCGTGGAGATCACTGTAGTTCGGCAATAAAGGATTACTTGTTAACGGTTTGTCGTCTGATCATAATGCTGAATTTTTCCTTCAAAAATCTAGTCAAATCATCTTCTCCTTGAATTCGCGTTTCAGTTTTCAATTCACCTTTTCTTTCCAGAAACTTGTCATTGAAAATAGTCACGCGACCGGTTTCTGTCGGTTTGGTGCAAATTACATTCTGCACAAAGTATGATTTTGGATTGGTTTGTTTATCCAGGCAAATGTTGTCAAAGTCCTCGGCCCTGACCACATCCAAACTAAATGTATACCTTTTCGAAAAATCCGCTCCGTCTTCAGACATGGATAAGAGGTACTCATGCTGATTCATCTTGTCAATTCGAAAGTAATTTCTCCCGTCATATTGCACCCCACTCCTGATCTCAAGAGGAGTGATAAACAAGTCACCGTAGCCAACATCAAGCAGAAATTCCTTTTCGGTCTTAACATATATAGCCATGTGATCAAGTTCTGGGCCAAGGGTACCGTCTTGATCGATGATACGCGAAGCTATGATTCTGCTGGAGAAGCCAAAGTCATTAAGAAGATGATTAAACAATGAATTAAGCTCATAGCAAAAACCACCGCGTCCCTCATTGATTATTTTTTTATAAACTCTGTCAATATCTAAGTCGAAAGGCCGCTTATAGTGCACATCTAAATTTTCAAATGGGATTTGATAGACGTGCTTTTTATGAAGCTTTATTAAGATATCATCTGTAACCTCAATTTCGTCAGTATAATCGATTCGTTCCAAATACTTTGCTCTGTCCATAAGTAATGTTGGGCACTTAATTTATATCCTGTTTAATGATGTGCTTTTTCACTTCGCAAATAGTTGAAGCCACAGTGTGATGATTTAATGACACTACCTCCTCGGCAAATGCAAAGTTTATGAAATCACAGATGATAGGATAATGTCTAGTTCTTAATGCTTCTGGCGATTTCCTCCCCTATAGCTAACAGCGCATCACTTTCTGACTTGGTGAAATCATAGGGTTCAGACTTGGCAATGCCTAAGGTTCCATACAATTCCCCCTCCAGCATCATCGGAACGGCAATGGATCCTTCCACTTTGGTTTCTTTTGCTGCCGGACGTGCCACGCCGGAATCATCGGTCTGCAAGTTGCACATTTCCACAGGAGCCTTCCGTTCGGCTGCGATTCCTGCCATTCCCTTACCTATAGGTATGGAAGACATTTTTGGCAATAGGAAGTCAGGAATTCCTTTTTGGGATTTGAGTACTAATAGATTGCTCGTAGGATCAAGTGTGTGGATAGTCCCTGTGGTGCAATCAAAGGATGAAATAATAGTTTCCAGTAATTCCTGCCAGTTGGGTTCGCCTGATGTTTTTCTGATGGAATTGATGATGAAGTCTGTATTGTTCATGGGTATTATTTACTAGTTATAATGTAATTTATCTATCGGCTTTTGATTTCCAAAGATAGTTTTTTGTGCTTCTTAGCTTTACCTTGAGCGTAATAAACCCAACTCAAATGAAGAAATCTATTTTATTCCTCCTGCTTTTATTCTCTTGTTTGTCTCTACAGGCTCAGGAAAAACCTTGGATGCTGGGGCCTTTTCATAGACCTGAAGGAGCCATGCCCATTATAGCACCACAGACCACCACAAGCTTTGTAGATCCCATGACTGGTAAAAGGGTGGCTTGGGAGTCTATGGCTACCTTCAATCCTGCTGCTATCGCCCGGGAAGGAAGCATATATGTACTCTATCGGGCAGAAGAGAAACTCGGAGAAAAAGAAATCGGTGGACACACCTCTAGAATAGGTCTGGCCAGCTCGGCAGACGGCTTTGCTTTTGAGCGGGAAGATGAACCTATATTTTTTCCAAAAGATGACAATCAGAAGGAATTTGAATGGACAGGTGGAACTGAGGATCCCCGGATAGTAGAAACCACTGAGGGCCTGTATGTCTTGACCTATACGCAGTGGAACAGGGATGTGCCAAGACTGGCTGTGGCCACTTCTACAGATCTTCAAAACTGGGAAAAACATGGGCCGATTTTCAAAGATTGGAAGGATGGAAAATACCACAATTCAGAATCCAAATCCGGTGCAATCGTCACTGAATTGAAAGACGGCAAGTTAACGGCCGCTAAAATCGATGGAAAATACTGGATGTATTATGGGGTTCCCCATATTTGGCTGGCTACTTCAGAAGATTTGGTCCATTGGCAGCCGGTAGAAAATCACGAAGGAAATCGGGTTCCGGTGCTCAGTCCACGTCCGGGTTATTTTGATTCTTGGTTGGTCGAGGCAGGTCCTCCTCCGGTGCTGACCAAAGATGGAATTGTCGTACTCTACAATGCAGGCAACTCCCAACAGGTAGGAGTGAAAAACCTCGCCAACCGGGTCTATACCGGCGGGCAAGCACTCTTCTCTGCTGCGGAGCCTTGGAAATTGATCGATCGGGTAGAAACTCCTTTTATTCAGCCTACGCTGGCGTTTGAAAAATCAGGACAATATCCTGAGGGAACCACCTTTCTGGAAGGCTTGGTGTATTTCGAAGGCAAATGGTTGCTTTATTATGGCACAGCAGATAGCATGGTGGGGGTTGTGTATGCTGAGGATAAGTAGAGGTGTTTAGAGCCTGACTGGGTATATTTAGAGGGGAATTGAAATACAAACTCCAGAAAATGATAAACTGTGCGTAGAAACTTACCTAGTCAAACGTATTGTTTACGCTAAGTGTAAGCTTTCGCTCGTTTTTAGACCTCTCCATGTAAAAATTTATTAAAGCGTTGCAATTCCAATAATCGGATTTAACTCTTCTGTTGAAGTATCAGAATAATTATAGGTCTTGACAAAATAAAATTGATCGTTTGACAAATCAAATGGTCTCAATATTACAATTTCCTCATCTTTAATTAATAGGCCTTCTTTCAAATTAACAGAAAAGTCACTGTTTCTAGCTCCTATATAAAGTGCGCTGCTTCCTTCTCTATTGTATTCACATATAAGGAAGTTTTTAGATAAGATCACATTCTTAATAAGAATCAACTTATTTCCATCATCATTAAACAATGGTGGGGCGAAATCAAGTTTTAGATCCGGTTTTAGCACTGTTTCATCAAGCTTAAATAAAGTGTCTCTAATAATGCTTTCATTAGTTAGAACCGGAGTATAAATAAAATTTTCTTCCTCAATAGTTGAAATAAAATTCTTATATGGATAGCTTGCTCCGGTTTGTTCATTCATTTCCCTATAAATAAGTGGAATTGAATCTACAATGTCCAATTCGGAATTGACTTTAAACAATGAACGTTGGTTTACGAATTTGTCTCCGGATTTCACGCCATCTTCCCCTGCTATAAGATTTATGCTTTTGTCGATTATTTCTATATAGTCTATAAAAAAAGGAAAGCTTTTCTCAGTTATGTATTCATTGTCCAAGCTGTATGATATCAATCTTCTTCCGGTAGCCACATGCAGTGTTTCTGAATCTTTATCTATCGTAAATGAGGAGAGGTTGTAGAATTCCCCTGGCCCTTCTCCCTCGGCTCCTATTTGCTGAATAAACCTGCCGTCTTTATCAAAAACAAGGATTCTGCCGGGGAAATCCACTATATAGAGTCTATCCTTATAGGACTTTACATCTTGAATTAAACTTAAATAAGAAGAGTCACTCGTCTCAAGAGAAATGTATTCAATAGACTTAGCAATTTCTGAAAGCTGAAATTCAGATTCCGCTTCTTTGGGAACATCAAAAGATGTAATGCCCTTATCATTTGATGAAGAACAACCTAGAATGAAAATAAATAAGAATTTAAGACTTGATCTTAAATAAAATAACTGAGATTTTTTGGTCATTTGAACTGTGTCTTTTGTAGGAAAACATGTAGTCGTTTAAATTGGTGAGAAGAGGAATGTAGTAGCCAGAATTAGTTACATCATCATAAACACCAGAGCTGTCCCCGGTTTTACTAAGGTATTGCTTATCGGTTTTTACATCATAAAAATATACATACCAGTTGTTTCTGTAGCTGAATCCAGTAGTTACAAATTTTCCAACCATTCCTTGTCTTAAAGAAAATATGATTTTACCATCAGCTGGTCTGTTTTTGTAGATATTTTTGAAGCTTATGACAGGGGCTTGGAAGCCATCATTCGAAGAGTAGATCTCATTGACCTCCCCCATGGATAATAATAAGTTATTATTACTTGTTGATAAAGTGGGGAATCTTGAAGCATGAAAGGATTTATTGTTTTCGGCCTTGTATTTCATTTCTTTTTCAAGCTTTATAAACTTTAAGCTTGAGGGGTCGTAAGATTCTAAGAAGTAGCTTTTTGATTTGTCTGAGGTTACTAAACTTGCAACGTAAAGTTTATTGTTAAATATTTTTGTACCGTGAATACTCTTATCAAATTTGACTTCCTTGATTATGGAATTATTGGTAAGATTAATGGTTATAATCCTATTATTATGAACTACAAATACTATATTTTGGGAAGGATCATAAGCAACGTCCTGTATGAGACTCCCTTCTTTGGATCTATAAACCTCGTTTATGTAGTTGCCTGATTTATCCAGTTTAGCTATTGAAGTCGCAAATCCCTTTGACTTCTCTTCACCTGGGGATATTAAGTAAAAATCCTTGCCTATCACCATATGCCTAATGTTGATATAATCCTGTTTCAGATCAAAAGTTTGGACTTGGTCTGCTATAGCTGTAGCATTGATGCGATCTAGATATACGTGCTCGACGACAATGTCTTTTGGGTTAGAAAAATTGAGAAGGCCGAATAGAAATGGAAGGATTAAGGATATCATGATTTTTACTTTAAAAAAAGGAGAATTGATGACTCCAAAGATTGTGGGAAATAATTCTTCAAAATATTTTGCTGTTCTGTCGTGTGACCGACAAGAAGCATCTGTTAAACTAACACGGTGCCCTTAAGAAGGGCAGCTTTTGCCAGTACATCCAGCAAATTCGCAAAAACAAGTAAGAGAACTACTGAGCCCATAAACCCTTAAATAACAGATAGCTAGTTTCTTCAAGCTTTATTCAACTGACTCTTCAATTTACCTAAATTTACCTTTTATGCAAAAATATTATTTTGGTTTCCCTATTAGGTCCAGTTCATTTTGCCCATTTATTTCTAGCACATGGACTATGTCGCACTTACTACTTTCATTCCGTAAAACTGAAACGAAAGTACTGGATTATTTACATGCCCCATTTTTGGCTACCCCATCCGTAGATTTGGCTACATACATTTTTGTATTTTAGGGGAGCTTTGTGAAAACAAAATTTCAAAAAGATGACAAACAGTAAAATTGCATTGGTCACTGGCGGAAGCCGTGGTCTGGGTAGGGATATGGCGATCAATCTCGCCCAAAAGGGTATAGATGTAGTAATCACCTATCACACAAATAAATCCGCGGCGGAAGAAGTGGTGTATGAGATTGAAAAACTCGGTAGATCAGGGAAGGCTTTTCAGTTGGATTCCAGCGATGTGAAGACTTTTGATGGGTTCTTTGCTCAGTTATCCTCTTATTTGAATCAGGAGAAAGGAGTTGAAGCCTTTGATTTCCTGATCAACAATGCGGGAACGGGGATCTACACACCTTTTCTGGAGACTTCGGAGGAGCAGTTTGACGAAATGGCAAATATCCACTTGAAGGGTGTTTATTTTCTCTCCCAGAAAGCTGTGCCTCTTCTTAGCGATGGTGGCAGAATTATCAATATTTCTTCAGGGCTGGCGAGATTCAGTCTCCCTAATTCGTCTGCTTACGCAGCCATGAAAGGTGGGGTGGAAGTGTTTACCCGCTACCTGGCCAAGGAGCTTGGCCCTCAGGGAATCACTGCAAATGTGGTGGCTCCAGGGGCGATTGCCACTGATTTCGGTGGTGGAGAAAACCGGGACAATGAGAAAAAAAGAGCCATAGTTGCAGGGGCTACCGCACTTGGACGTGTGGGTGAAGCGGAAGACATTGGTGGTGTGGTGGCATTTCTATGTTCAGAAGATGCCCGATGGATCAATGGACAGCGTATAGAGGTTTCCGGTGGAATATTCTTGTAGGAGCTTGCCGTGGTTCTTGTCTCAGAGACCACTTGATACATTTTCCGTTTGTTTCCTCACAAGCCACTTCATAAACTTGGTTTCGGTCAGTGAAGACACTGACCGAGGCTTTACGGGTACGAGTTGAAATCTTTCTTTAACCAATTTTTGAGTTATGAAGAGCAATAAAATCTATAAAGTCGATTCTATATCGGAGTTTCACAAGGTGAGAGGCTTGCGTCCGCCGCTGCATCCATTGATCAGTTTGGTGGATTATAGTGCCGTAGTACATTTACCTGAGCATGACAAAGTGAGCTGGTTGCAGTCCTATTATTCTATTTCGCTCAAAAAGGGTGTTCCGGGAAAATATCGGTACGGGCAGTCTGAATATGATTTTGATGAGGGATTAATGTCTTTCTTTGCTCCGAACCAGCTATTGAATATCGAGTATGTGGAAAGCCCCCCACAAATAAAACAATCAGGATGGATCTTGCTGGTTCATCCTGATTTTCTGTGGGGTTCTGCCCTGGCAAAGAAAATAAAGCAGTATGGCTTTTTTGATTATTCGCTTACGGAAGCACTTTTTCTATCCGAAAGGGAGGAACAGACCATCTCCAGTCTATTGGGAACTATCCAGCAGGAATATCAGGCTAATATTGATAAGTTCAGCCAAAACATCATTATCTCCCAAATCGAACTGCTGCTCAATTATGCCGAACGCTTCTATGAGCGGCAGTTTATCACGAGGAAAATAGAAAATCATGCCTTGCTGGTGCGGCTGGAAGAAGTACTGGAGAATTTCTTCAACAGTGAAAATGAAGGGTTGCCCACTGTACAGTTTGTAGCGGATTCACTAAATGTCTCCCCCAATTATCTGAGCAATTCCCTGAAGTCCTTCACTGGGCAAAGCACCCAAACCCATATCCATGAAAAGCTGATAGAAAAAGCGAAAGAGCGACTTTCCACCACCGCCTTATCAGTAAGTGAGATAGCTTATGAGCTGGGTTTTGAGCATCCCCAATCTTTTAGCAAGTTGTTCAAAAGAAAAACCAATCTTTCGCCGCTGGCTTTTCGGGAGTCGTTTAATTAGTGGTATTTAACTGTGATCGACCCATTGCAACGACTATTTCAATCTTAATTGGAAGCTTGTCACTTAGATACTTAACATTTGGTTGCCAACCGCACAAAATGGAGATGACAGAAATTGTTCTTGGAACCGTGATGGTGGTCACCTTGAGCGATGTCGAAAGGTCCTCGACTCCGCTCGGACTGAGCCGTTCTACATGTCCTCTAATCAATCTATCATTGGCAAGGAAATCGAAACAAAGATTCTGAATTCATCGAATATATTTAGATTATTCAACTGATCTTTGTGATGTTCTACCTTAGTTTGGTAATCCGTTGTAGCATTAACCTTAACCCATTTTACTGATGAGTAATACCAACAATCACATCAATTACATAGAGTTCAAAGCGAAAGACCTTGTCGAAATCAAGAAGTTTTATACACAGGTTTTTGGCTGGGATTTTACAGATTATGGCCCCGGTTACACCGCTTTTTCTGAGAGTGGGATAGCAGGAGGTTTTGAGAAGATAGATGGGGAGATAGTAAATGGAGCATTGATTGTGTTATACCACGATGATTTGGAACGTGCAAAAAGCGAGGTAATCAAGGCAAACGGAAAGATTTCAACCGATATTTTTTCTTTCCCGGGTGGACGGAGATTTCATTTTCTTGATCCTTCCGGAAATGAGCTTGCGGTTTGGTCAGAAGCTTAATAGGTGGACTGGGATTAACTTTTTAAATATTTTCCCAGTTTTGCAACAGAAAGAAGGATTGGTTTACATGGTTTTGTACTTAGAAGGGGTTTTATAACAAAAGGCTATCAGTCGCTTCAATAGTGAATTTTGCTCTTGGACTGCATCGGATATGACCAGACAAAATTGGTTTAGGTTTTTTTAGAATATACTACAAATGGAATTACAAAAGAATGACTACCTCATCTCAACGGATAAGGATAAATTGGACAGAGCGATGATCCACCACTTTTTAAGTACGGAGTCGGGCTGGGCAAACGGGATAACGTTTGAAACGGTGAACAAAGCCATAGAAAATTGCCTTAACTTTGGCATATATCACGGAAAAGAGCAGATCGGTTATGCCAAGGTGATTTCTGATTTTGCGACCATAGCCTATTTGGGCGATGTTTTTATCCTCGATAAATACCGTGGTCTCGGTCTGAGCAAGTGGCTGATGGAGTGCATTACTTCGCATGAAGAACTGCAAAATCTGAGACGCTGGATTTTGTTGACCAATACCGCCCCTTGGCTCTATGAAAAATACGGTTTCACCCCACTAGCCAATCCTGACTTCTATATGGAGCGGCACAATCCCAAAGTCTATGAAATATAAGATCACCGAAATTCTCCCGTCTGAATATCAAGAAGTAGTGGAACTGTGGGAAGCCTCCGTGCGGGCCACACACGATTTTCTACCCGAAGAAGATATCCTGTTTTTCAAGCCATTGATTTTGAATGAGTATTTAAAAGCAGT
>CBFGUY010000170.1:0-8626 GCA_965651895.1 uncultured Algoriphagus sp.
GGATTTTGGCAATTGTTCAATCTAAATTCTTACCTCACTGTCCAGCTTAACCTTTTACTTTTAACCTTTAACTTTTTTAACCTATAAGATCTCCGCTCTTCATATTTCCTCTGTGCTCATTTACCACCAATCCCCACACCGCCAATCCAATAAACCCAAGATTCAACCAAAAGTGGGCCGCCCAGCCCAGACTTTCTAAGATCCCCGCACAATTACACGGCACCCTGGGAAAAGCTCCCACCCAGATCAGTCCCACGTAGGTGATAAATACCGTCAGCAGTAAGATGCTGCCTAAGTATCCCCACCATCGCGTCACCGAAAAGAGCAGGAGCAGGGCGATCAGCAACTCTACCATCGGTACTGCATAGGCCAGTACTTCTGCCAGCTCACTGGGAAAAGTCTGGTTATGGAATGCCTTCCGACTCGTCTCCCAGCGGATCAGCTTGTCCAGACCTGTATAGGTCCAGAGTAGAATCAGTATAGTGTTGAAGATTTTGTCCATATACATAATATCAAATTAGCAGTGACAAGCGCCCTCTCCTAAAGGAGAGAGCCTGTCCCGATAAGCAATGCGATATCGGGAGATGGGGTGAGGTGATTACAACTGACTAGCTCTCTCCTCAATGCCTGCCCCGAAGTATTGAGGGGCCTGCCCCGATGTTTTAATCCCGGGATTTTAATCCCGAGAGCGGAGCAATTCGGGAAGCTATGCGCCATCGGGAGATGGAGCGAGGTACCCTAATCGCTGAAAGAAAATTAGAAAGTCAGGCAGCAGGATGCCACCTCAAATGAGGGTATTTGTTTTTTTTCTCCGAAAAAACCCTCATTTGAGGGTTTTTTGATCTGAAAATCAGGAAAAATCGTTTTTTTATTTGGAAGGAATATTAGTTAACAATAAATTAACATTGAAGAATTAGTTGATTTTTTGACTGGATTCTTTAGAAATGCTTTTCACCCACTGTTTTGATTTTAGTACTCTTTTAATACTATAAAAATGGAAAAGCGAAAATATATGGATCAGCTAATTGCTGATTACAACGAGATCAAGAAGTTCTCTGATGAGTCTTACGAGGCAGTATATCAGACACTCACCCTTCGGCAAGTTTCGCGGGGTGAGATACTCAAAAAGCTGGATACAGTGGATATCAAAAGCCGCTATATCTGTGAAGGTTACCTGGGATTGTATCACGAGGGAGAAGACCGGAATGTGCTCTTTCGGTTTTTTGGAAAATCGGATGTGGCATTTGATGAGCAGTCATTCAGAAGCAATACGCCTTCCAAGACGATGTTGAAAGCCCTATCAGATGCGGTTTATCTTGGGATCACCCTGGATGCGGAAACTGAATTGCTTTCAAAAAAACCTGAATTCTATTCCCTGGCACTGGAAGTGGCGCACCGGATTAATAAGCGGAATGTGGAGCAACAGGAAATTAAGGAGAAGAAATTCCAGTATGGCTTCCCGCTCTTGATTAAGAAATTCCCCGGATTGGTGCAGTACCTGAAAAACCAGGAGTTGGCGGACTATTTCAATTGTGGAGTCAGTACAGTAGAACGGCTGAAATATCAGGTATTGAACAAGCAAGACGATGAACATTGAATTTCCGATAGCCTTAAACCGGCATTGCACGATGCTGGATAGAGAAGTGCTCAGATGGGCATGGGCGGCAGGATTATTTGATAGTCCCGCCGAGCTGGAGCGCTGTAGGCTACAGAAGGTAAACTGGTTTGCCAGCTATCTTTTTCCCGAGGAGATGCCGGAGCGGCTGGAGTTGATCATGAAATTCTTTCTCTGCCTCTTTTTACTGGACGATCTGCTGGATATACGGATGGAGGCAGGTATGGTGGATTTTCTGAAGGGTCTGAAAGCAGGGGATCCAAGCACTGGCGACACCAGACTGAACATGCTGGGGAGTGAACTTCTGCTGCTACAGCAGGCAATCCAACAGGAAAAGACTTTTCCCGGGGCCAAAGATGAATGGAACACCCTTTGGCTGGATTACCTGGAAGCCTTGCAATGGGAAATCCAGATCAAGACCAAGGGCCAATCACCCAGGCTGGAAGAGTACAAGATGTATAGGCCTGTCGCTTCCGGATCATATCTGGCGCTGCACCTTCTCAGAAAGAAAAATGTGGGTCACAGATGTGGGGCAGAACTGTTGGAATACACTACCGCAAGATATATCTGCCTATCCAACGATCTGGTATCCTACGAAAAGGAATTGGCAGTAGGGGACACGCTGAATGAAGTGCTGATCCTCGGTAAGGATATGGGAGGTACAGCACTATCCTGGGTACAGCAGGAAATAAACACGCTCAGGAAAAGGATAGTACTTCTGGCTGATGAATTGGGCAGGCAATCGGATGAATGCAAGGACTGGATCCGAAGCCTCTTATTGATGGCCGGGGGATGTGGTGCCTGGACTGCGGCGACCAGCAGGTATCAGGCTTATATCAATGGAAATTTGGGAGGACAATTATAAAAGGAGGAATAGTATGTTTAAAAAACGTGTAGTTATTTACCCTAAAGATGTGGTGTGCCTGACAGGAAGAAGCGAGCGCTACGCACAGGTGCTGCTGCACAAGGTTCGTGCTTTCGTAAAGAAAAAACCACATCAGTTTGTGACGGTTTCAGATTTTTCACGCTTTTCAGGTATCCCGGAAGAAATCATACGCAACTATATGATATAGGGGAAAGCCCCTCTTGGACTAGTAAAGCACTTTGTTAATTATGAAATCACAAATGGTGATGAATGAGAGTGGTAAAAGTGGGGGTTTCTCCGATGCTCCTTCGATGCTCCTCCGATGCAGATGCGATGGGCCATCGAAAAAGCATGGCAAGAAGTACGCAAAACCAGTAGTTGAAAATCAATAGTTGAGGTATGGGAAAAGCAACAGACGGAGTACTGGGGAGAATTTCAGGGAAGGTGGGAAACTTGGTTTTCTATCAGGTAAACGGCGAGACGCTGGTCAGGGTCAAGCCAGGCAAGAAAGGCGGCAGGTCTGCGCTACAGAACTATAACCAGCAGGCTTTCGCACTGGTGCAGGGGTTTTTGTCTCCTATGAAGAGAGAGTTGGCAGATGGATTTGCGGCCTTTAAGATCGGCACCAAGCGGGGGATCGACCGAGCGAAGAGCCTGATGCTCCGGAATGGGATATATCCCCAGGATGGAGTTCCGGTGCTGCGGCCACACAAAGCTATGGTTTCTTCGGGAGACCTGACAGGGGTAGAGGATGGACATCTGGGAGGCTTGGAACAAGGGAGTTTTCACATTAAGTGGGCGCCCAATAGTTGGGACGGTTCAGCCAGAGATGCGGACAAAAGCTTTGTGGTGGTATATGATACTGGGGCACAGAGGGTCTTTTCAGTAAAGGGCGAAGCATATAGAAAGCAGGGCTGTCAGGTGATAGAACTGCCTTGGAAATCTATGGGTGAGGGCGGGGTATTTGTATATTTTGCATTCTACTCCGAGCGTTCTGCCAAGGACATTTTTTCAGATTCAGTATGTCTGGGGAAGTTAGAATGAATTGGATTTTCACTGTGGTCTCCTGACTGCCCAAGCCGGTTCTACCGTCCGTGCCTATGGCACTCTCTGCCTACTGTGACTGGCACGAAGCTCCCCTCTTTGCGCCCCCGTTCGTGTCACGAACGGCTTCAGATGCTCCAGTCGTCCAGCGCTGTTTCATTGCCGTATCTTTTGCCCAGGGTTGCGCCGTACCTCCTTGGCATGGGCTACCCACGAGGCCTACCTACGGCAGGCTTCCTAACGGTAAGTGTATATATCATGCCGAAAGCTTTGTTTTTAGAGGCTATAATATTCCAGCCGTTGAAACGGCTGGTAATAACCTGAACCGTCCTTATGAGACCCTGACGGACAAGCACTGATTTTAATTTATCCTAAAAATCCGCAAACAATAGGGTCTTTCAGTACCAGCTATTACCGGGTTAAAATGACGATTTTGTACAATTTTTAATCATCCCGCCCAAATAAATTTGCTTTAAATAGTAGGGCTTGCCTTTCAATCTCATCAATGCCCAGTTGTACTAATACTCTATTTACTTGATGCGGGGCTCCCTCTTACAGGCCTACATTAAAGCCTAGAAGCTATAATTATGTATTATGAAAGTTGTCTTTCTGTTATCTATTTTAATTTTCGTGTTGATGCTTGACGGCCAGTTAGTAAAAGCACAATCCAAGCTTCCGGATGGACTAGAACTAGAAGTTGATCCTTTCGCTTATTTTCTGAAAGGGTATTCCCTTCACCTAGGGTATTCCATTCCTTTTCTAAGGTTCAGCTTGGGTGTATTTGGTGTTCAACAACCTGATTTTGTGTTGAAAAACCCGGATTTGAATGTTTTTACTTCCGGGCTGGATCTGAAAACGGACTTTTTACCCCAGAAGATTAAAGGTTTTTTGTGGGGAGTTCAGTCTACTTATTCCACTGATGTAATTAGCTTAAAGGCAGGCAGGTTGCGTGTGAAGCACTCAGGTATAAATATAGGGGTAAGGGGTGGTTATAGGTTCATGCTTGGTCAAGTATCCAAGGATTACAATGGATTATATATAGTTCCGTGGATCGCGCTTTTATACAGTCCTGATGCTACAAAAATACCACTAGGAGGGACTTTGTACCATCAGCCTAAATTGTTCCTATTTCCCACTATTCATGCAGGATGGCGATTTTAAAGCAGGCTGATGGGGAGAGTATATAATTTATATTTATCATTATTAAGCTTGATTAATCTTATAAATTTGATTTAAAATAAATAATTAAAACTATGAAAACACTTAAGAATATTCTTTTAATTAATGCTATTAGTTCCGGGGTAACCGGACTTATACTAATAATTTTGCCGCGCATAATTGCCAATATTTTTGAAGTAGTACAGTCCTGGCCGTTCCTAGCAATAGGAATGTTTCTCGTACTATTTGCCCTTTTGGTTGGTTATGCGGCTACTAGGCAATTTCCGAAAGCAGCCCTGATAAAGTTTATTATAATACTTGATTGCCTTTGGGTAATTGTAAGTTTCCTGATTATGTTATTTATGCCATTGAATTTGTCGCTTTGGGGTTTGTTATTAACGGGAGGTGTGGCCGCCTGGGTAGGTTTGATGGCTGGTCTTCAATACTCAAGTCTACGGAATCTAACTGATGGGGAGAAGGTATTATAGTTTTCTCATGCACGGAATAGACCCTGATAAAGCTTTAGGCTCGGCAGGATCTCCTTATAGAATTATTTATCACTAGATTCCTTTATAGTTTTATAAAGTAGGAGGTTTATAATAAATAAAGTGGTAATAATGCTTGAATGCCTAGCCTGAAAAAGCTTATAATACTAATTGAATTTAACAATATTTTCAACTAAATATTTGTTATTGAAATTGGGGTAATGTTAAAGAAAGACATGCACTAGATCAATTCTTTTCCAGGAAGAAAAATAATCCTTATTATCTTTAAATTATAATCAGAATTGTTTTTAGTGACTAATATATTGAAACATTTTCAATAACATCCTGATGGCTGTAATTCTCCTCTCGATATGAGATGTTACATATATCAAGAATTCATTTAATTGTCATTACTAAAATTTAAATTAACTACGGTAAATTATTATGCCATATTTTGAAACAAAAGATCAAACCCAACTATATTTCACAGACTGGGGCAATGGCAAACCCATGGTTTTTATACATGCCTGGGCCATGCATTCAGCCATGTGGGAACAGCATATGATGTATTTTAATGATCTAGGGATGCGTTGTATCGCTTATGATCAACGTGGACATGGTCGTTCTGACTGTCCAGGCCATGGGTATTCATACAACCAATTCGCAGACGATCTAAGTAGTTTACTCCGGCAGTTGGATTTAAATGGTGTTACCTTGATAGGCCATTCCATGGGAGGCGCAGAAATAATTCGTTTTTTGTCAAGGCATGGGAGCAATCGTATAGCACGGGTTGTGCTGTTGTCTCCAGCCTTGCCTTACTTGAAAAAATCAGCTGATAACCAGGACGGCTTTGATCCTGAATTGTTGGAAAAAAACAGGGAAGTAATGAAAAAGGATTTTCCAGGATGGCTGAAAATGGGAGCAGGTGGCTTTTATAGGCCAAATGAATTTGATGTTTCTGAAGGCATTATCAATTGGACTATTGATATGATCTTAGAAACTTCATTAAAGGCTGCAATTGAAGGGAATAAGATTGTTACTGAAACCGATTTCCGTCAAGAGTTGAAAGCTATAAAAGTACCGGTGTTACTAATCCATGGGGATGCGGATGAGTCTATTCCTATTCATTTTGGAAGAAAAGCTTCGCAACTTATTCCAAACTGTAAGTACATAGAATATCCGGGAGCGGCACATGGCATTTTCTATACGCACATGGATAGGCTGTTTGAAGATATCATAGCCTTTGTAAAATGATTTTCCTAAAAGAGCAAGAAACGGGTTTTCACAAAAAAATAACACTACGATTTTTGAGTGAATAATACGTTTGAAAGATGCATAAAACAAGTGAACCTTCAATCTTATACTTTGGAACTCCTGTTGTTCTGATCAGCAGTGAAATTGAAGAAACGACTTTCCGTCAGAGGGTCTATTTATGTGTTCCTGCAAGGTTTAAACACGCAGTTATATCTAACCTGGGCTTTATCTCCTTGCAGAATTTCTGACAGTCCACTTCTTGCTTTTCATATAGAATCATTTATACTAATTCAATTAGGACATACCAAATTCATGGGGTGTGAGTTGTGTCCACTTCTTAAATGCTTTGGTGAAGTGGGATACATCTTGATAACCAAGCTGATAGGAGACTTCCTTTATAGGAAGTTTAGAATAACTCAGCATAGTCTTGGCTTCTGTGATTAAATGATATTCAATCCATTTTTTTGCCGTCCAACCGGTTTCTTCCAAAAGAATTTCGCTAAGGTATTTTGGAGTAATATTCATGGCTGATGAATAAAAGGAAACTGTTTTGTGATCCGTAAAATGCTCAGCTAGCAGCGTCCTGAATGTGCTGACAAACTCCGCCTTGCTAGAATGGGAAACAGGTCTGTTTTGGTGAAGGGTATGATAATATTCCTGCAACAACATTAAGACTGCATGCAACACCCCGGGCAGTGCGGCATGGTTGTATCCAACAGTTTTCAGCGTGGTAAAGAGCATGGACAAACTGAAACGCTGATCCTCATCCAGCTCCATTACCTTATCGGCATCAGGACAGAAATAATCCAGCATAGTAATAAATGAAGTGTCAAATCCTTTCCTGAACACATCGTTGTTGAAGATAACGGCAGTAAAGGCCAGGTCTTTTGTATTTAACCATTGATAAGGCAGCCCCAGCCCAACGATGGAGACGCTCCCAGCTTTAATACAATAGCTTTCAGAACCAACTTTAAACGTTGCGTTTCCACTCTGCACATAGAAGACACTTTTATAATAGCTTCGATAGACACTTCCTGGATCTCTTAAGAATGGACTTTGATCTGTAATCAATAAAGAAGGGAATTCCTTTGTTGACCGGATATTTTGAAAATCCCTGATAGGATCTAGGATGAAAGTGGACATATAAGTGCGTTGCTAGTGGGATGGGCCTGATCGGATCTTAAACTTATTTTCGTACTGCTACTGCATCAATTTCTATCAGCATTCCTTCTAATGCAAGTCTGGGAACAGGAATCAGTGTGTTAACGGGAAAATTTGCTTCTGGCCATGCCTTTTTAAATTCATCTGCGATTATGCCGAGCTTTTCAAGGTCATGGTCCACCACCAATGTCGTCACTTTTACTACATCCTTAAGGGAAAGCCCTTGGGGCTGGAGAGCCAGTTTAATGTTCAGCAATACCTGTTGCACCTGCTCTCTAAAATCCTCACCCAATGTTCCCTCCTTATCCATTTCCCCTCCCTGTCCAGCGACAAAAACCAGGGACATTCCTTCCGGAACTGTCGCTACATGGGAAAAACCATACGGGGTGGGATCAAAAAGGGTAATGGGATTGGATAAAGTTTGGGCTACTGATGAATGGATTGTCATGATTAGGAAGATTAGAATGATGTATTTCATTAAGATTTGGTTTTAAAATTGACCTACTTTATACTTACCGGGCTCAGGGCGGAACACCTGATTGACTCTGCTCCAGCTATTGATATGGATCACCACGGCTGTGATGGCCATAATTTTTTCTTTGTCAAAATGGGTAGCAAGTCCATCATAGATTTTATCGTCCAACCCATGTTTTGAAGGTTCCGTAAGTGCTTCGGCAAATGCCAGGGCTGCTCTTTCTCTCCAACCGGGCAATGTATGAAGCCTGAGCTCATCCTCTCCGGCATGGACGGCCTCCTTGTAGTGCATATCCAGGCAGAACGGGCAGCTGTTTAATTGGGATATTCTGTATTTAATCAGTTCAATAAGCTTTGGATCTAATAGCGATGTGGCGTAATCGCCGATTCTGGATAATCCCTCATAGAATTTTGGATTCATTTCCCGAAAAAGAATTCTTGTTTGCATATAATTTCAGTTACCCGCAACAAACTTATAAACCACCTCCTGGACGGCGTCCCTTGCATCTTCCGCGGAACCCAGGATATTGTAGGCATAGGGGAAAAGCAACTGCTGATAATTTATCATAA
>CBFGUY010000171.1:0-8570 GCA_965651895.1 uncultured Algoriphagus sp.
TTATAGGCTTCTTCTTTACCAAGGCTATGGGCGGCACCTACGATAAAACGGCCGCCGTTGCCTTTACCGCCGCAGGCAATAATTTTGAATTGGCCATAGCGGTGGCCATAGCGGTATTTGGTCTCAACTCTGGGCAAGCCTTTGCCGGCGTAATAGGACCTTTGGTAGAGGTTCCTGCCCTTATTTTACTGGTTCGCGTATCCTTTTGGCTTAGAAAGAAGTACTTTTGAGGTTAATTTCCTTGAGAGATAGAAGAATACTAGAGAAATTAATACTATCCCTATACCCCATAAAATCCATCTGGTTGGATTGTTCAATCCTTTTATTGGATCAGGATTCCCTATCAAGATCAAACCTGCCCAATACTGTGGTGATAGTGTTCTACCATGTGCCGACCCTAGGTATTGCAGTTTGGCTAATCTAAGGGCTCTATCTTTTGGAAGCCCTTTTTTAAGATTATTGAGAAAGATTTCTGTAATTTGATTACTTGCTTTTTCATCAATTTTCCAAAGACTGGTTAACAGGCTCTTACTCCCTGAATAAATAAAGGCATGACTGAGAGAAACCATTCCCTCTCCAGGCTGATAAATTGGCTTTCCAGTTTCACATGCTGTAAGAATTGCCAATTCAGCATACAAATCGGTATTGTAGATTTCATAGGCATATACAGAGTTTTCTTCATTCACTAATCCCTCTCTGTTTGTTTTGGAAAAAATCAACCTAGAAAATGCAGGACTTAGGTTGTTCGATTCCGCATGTGTGCCAATGTGAATAATTTTGTGGTTGCCTGCTTTTTGTCTAAAAACTTCAGGAATAGATTCCTCTAATAAATAGCCTTCTCCACCAAGAGATTTACGTGCATTCTTAGCCAGACTCAAGGTAAATGGTTGAGGCAACAATGACAAATAAGTTTTATCAGCTAATGTACTATCTTTAACAATAGTAAAATACTCTTCTTTCATATTATCGATAAAACCAGGAGCAAAGACAATATAATTAGAAGTGATGTTAGATTTTGGTTTTTGTACATTCAGGGAAAGACTAAAATTATAATAAATATCATGTTTGGCCAAAAGGCTCTTGCTTGCAAATTCTCTATAATCCTTTGGCTGATCGGTCGATAACATGTCAAAACCCAGATTGAAAAGAACACCATCAGGAATAACCAACACTCGCTCATCTGTCAGGTCCTGGGCAAAAGGTTGCCATAACTGCTTATACAGCTCATGGCTGAGAGTACAAATAGTTTTCGCTTCATGCCAGTTTTCCGAAAGTTTGTTTATTAACGTGGCATCAAACTCCAAGTGATATAGCCTTTTGACACCTTTACACAATACCATAGCATATAATTGCTCTTTTACAAAAAAATACCGAACAGCCTGTAAAGATTTAGGAATTGATATTTCCTGTATACTAATATTGGCATATCTGGCTTTGTAATATTCTGGGTACTCCTTTTTCAACATAATTAAAAAGTTTTCCCATTCCGTTGAAATATTTAAAAACTCTGAGAGAGAATTTGCTTCTTCAAATTCATCTTTCAAACTAGCTTTAAGCAGGGCTTCTTTGTCTAGAATAGTTTTTGGTACTCCTTTGAAAGCCACCCTTCCGGCTTGATTGATCTGTGCTCTAATTTTGGAATATACTTCTGATTCCAGGACTACAAGCAGAGAATTTAAATAATCGTTTTTTCTTGTTCTTTCGTATAACTCCAATTGGATTTTTTTGATGAAAGACAAAAGCTCTTGACTTTGACTTTGAAGTACGCCAATATCTTCAGAGTTGTTAAGTGTATTTTTTCTTCTCTCTAAAATCAGTTGTGCCGACATTAATTTTTCTAAGCTAGATTCCAAATAAGAAACGGATGGATTTGGATTTAGATGATAGTCGGATTTAACCTGTAGCAAAATTGCCTGAGGTTTATCAAATTCAACCCTAACCGAGTCTAAGCCTCCCTTGGCATTTTGGATCAAGGTTTCCATAAGCTGTAGGCTTTTATCCGCATAGGTCTTTGCCTTACAATAATGTTTTAGGTTGAAATACACTTCTCCTAAATTAAGCAACTGTGCAAATCCGGTAATAGTATTTCTTCCATCTATCATTGTAATATAGTCAAAACCCTTTTGTGCTAATTCCAGAGCTGTATTCGAGTCTCCCTGAAGTGAAAAAAAATGAGAGACATTGTCTAAAAAATTAATATATACATGATCGGCTTTGTCTTTTAACCCTTTTAAAAAGTTCTCGTTGGCTTTAAGATAATGCTTCTTGGCCTTTTCAAACTCTTGAGTGGACTCATAGACCATTCCTAATGTATAATGGGCATCCCCCGCCTGCAAATAAAATTCCCCCTCTTTTTGAGCAATTCCGTCTAAGGCTTCAACAAGGTATTGTTCTGCTTGCAAAAAATTTTTGAGTGAATTATGGGACTGTCCTATATGGATTTTAGTTTCAAGGATTTCTGGATGAAGCGCATCAAAGTGTTTTTCTTTTTCTAGCAGGGTATATTCATGCAACTGAAGTGCCTTTTGGTAGTTTCCTAAGCTTTTATATACAGCTGCAAGATTGGCAATACTGTAAAAAAATGAAATCTGGGCCCTATTCCATTTAGGATCTTCTTTTGCATTTTCAATAAAATATTGAAACAAATCAATGGAGTTTTTTACCCTCTTGATACTTTCTTGTGGATTTCCCTTCACATCGTAAACAGCAGCCAAGTTTCCTTCAATCATGGCTTTTCTAAAATGGCTGTTGGTGAGCGTTGGTTCCATTTCATCCAAAAACCGAATTCCTTCCAGCCAATAATATTCAGCTGAGTCCAATTTGGCTTCGTACCAATAACGAACCCCTATATCATTGAGTACATTGAATTTGCTTTCTTTAGAGGTTTCAGGATCCTGTTCAAAACCTTCCAAAGCCTTAAATGTATGCCTTTTGGCCTTATCGGGGAAACCCAAAAAATTGGCAATTACACCCAAATTCCTCTCGATTATAGCCCATTCTTCTGGCCTATAATTGGGCATCTGAAAAGTATATTTCAATGCTTCTTGATTGGCCTCATAGGCTGATTGGTTATTTCCTGCCGACAAATAATAGGTATGGATTTCCAAATAAGCCTGCCTTCTAACTCTAGGATCTTCGGAACTTTTAAGAATTAAATTTAAAAAGTCTTCGGCAGCTTTAATCCCTTCCTGGCTTGATGCCGCTTTTTCGGCAATGTAACCTGCATAAGGAATAAAATAGGCAAGGTTTAGGTAATCTTTGTGCTCCATGTATGACGCAGTAGATTTGTCAAACAATTGTTTTGCTTCATCTGGGCTATTTTCTGAAAGTGTTCTCTGAATAGCCGCCAACTGCTCATCCACCTGGGCATAGAACACCCCAGACATAAGAAAAGCAAAAAAACCTATAATAAGACTTTTCTTCATCGCTCATGGATAGAATTTAAAAGTTTCTCTTTCATGGGATGATCAGTTTTATACAGTGTATTGACAGCATCTTCCATCCTTCCCAATTTGAGATATGAAAGTGCTAAATACCAATAATTGTCATTTGTAAAATGCCCTTCTGGCAATTGTTCAACTTTCTGGAAATAAACAATGGCCAATTCCACTTCCTGTTTAGCCAAGTGGGCTGAACCTAAAAAGTAATTAAGCGTATCATTATCCGTGTTTGATTTATAAATCTTTTCCCATCTTTTAATTGCGTCTTGGTAATCTCCTGATTTGTATGCTACCATTGCTCTATCAAAATCATATGACGAAGCCGAACTCATTGCTGTTATTAAGCCAGGATCTGCGGTATAAAATTGTGTAAATTGTTGGGAATGGAAGTCTTCTTTGAAACAAAACATCCAAACGGTTGTTACTACAAAAAAAGTAATAACAGCAGCCGAAGCCCAGGTCCAATAATTTGTTTCCTTGTTGGATTGCACATCTGCTCCAAGAACTTCCATTTCCTTGTGGAAAGTATCTAAACTATATCTTAGGGCTCCTTCTTCAATTCCAATAATAAAAGCTTTAACTTCCTCAAAATTTTGCCTAAGAAGCTCATTATGATCCATCTCATGCTCGAAAGCCAAAGCCTCATGAGCACTCAAATTGCCAAGGATATATTGCTCTATCCTTTCAAACTCTTCTTGTGATATATGATTTGGGTTATTCAAAGTCCTTTTTTGTCTTAGTTTTCCACTTATCTTTTAGCTGTTTAATGCAGCGGTATTTGTTGTTTCGGGCAGTAGCAGGTGTCCATTCAAAAGCCATAGCTATCTGTTCCATGCTTTCTTTCTGAAAGTAGAATCTTTTTAGTACCTCTTTACAGGTTTGTCCAAGATTTTCAAACTCTTTGACTACCCACTGATGGTACTCTTCAGTTTCTAATTCATTGTCTTCTTCCGATTGACGAAGGTTTGACTGTAGTTCCACGGTGGTTTTGTTTTTGGCATTTCTCAACTTATCCAGCCATTTATTTTTGGCAATCTGATAAATATACCCTGCTATGGCAGTTCGGTTTTCAGGAATGAATTTCCCCTTTCTAATATTTTTCCACAGCACAATAAATGCTTCTTGATAAATATCTTTGGCATCTTCGGTGTATCCATTATTGGCCAGTACATATTGTTCAATCTTTTTATACTGACTTTGATAGAATACTTGAATCACTTTGGAATCATTATTTTTGATTCCTTGGATGATTTCTTCCTGGCTGTATTTTTCAAAAGTATATTGCTGCATCTTTTATTTCTACGCAGAAATATACAACCTCTTGGTTTTTACACCAACTTTTCTGATGTTTTTACTAAAAAACATGCATTTTTATTGTTAAACTAATGTGGTCTATATATAGATAATCTTATGTTTTATCATCATACTAAATTGATAAATATTTATAAAAGCTGATTTTTTAAATGAGAAGATCTCATAACTATAGAGCATTTAAATTCAAGAACCCTATATCAAAATGTTCCTCCACCATTTCATTAAAATCGTTTTTTATTTTAACATCTAAAGTTTTCGGAAATGTCATCAACTAAATTACTGAATAGGATTAGTTTAAGACAGACAGAAACTGAGTTTTAAAGTAATTGAATACTTTTTTTTCAAATTTTTGATGACATACTTCAAAAATTTCAATGGATAAACATAGCCAAATAACTTTAACATGAAAAAACAACTTCTTACCCCATTTTTGACAATCCTACTATTGATGATTTCCTGCCAAAAGGATCCCACTCCTAGCCCCGATCCAGACCAAGGGGGCGATAATTCTACACCACCTGTTAGCGTAGCCACACAGCAGGGGAAAGTGAGGCTTCCAGATGGGGTAAGCTATGACCTGAGCGGACACCAGGTTTGGTCCAATGGCCTAGTAGAACCCGTCAATGCCTCAGGGGACACCAAAATTCCACAGATAACCGAAGGTTTCAACATTGCTTTTGTTTTTGACGAGGATAACAATCCTGTTCTGGCAGGTTTTATGACCAAGGACATGAATGAGATCAGCGTAGAAAGCACAGCCAAAGTGCTGCTTTACTACAGCACTGGGGTGGTACTGATGTCAGATGCAGTGGCAAATATTTTTGTCAATCAAATCGATGCGCTACAGGAGTTTCAGGAATGGTCGGATAAGTTTACTGAACTATGGAAAAGCAACCCGAACATAATGAACGCTCCAGAAGAAATTCAGGCAGCTATCTCCTCTACAACAGCTAAGATTATGGGAGAACATAAACCGTTGGATATTAGAGGAGAAACAACTACTGGTAAAACAAATAGCCGAATCTCGTCAATCATGGTAGATGAAACAGACTTGAAAAGTGGTTTACAGGTTTTTTCGGAAGCCTCTGGTCAGGTAAAAATAAACAACCAATACCGCAGACGAGCCCATGGATTTCTTTACAAATCAAAGTACAAAGCTTCTGGTGCCGATAATTATACCGAGATACTTCAGCAGATCGGTTCCAATACTGCGGCAGATGAGGATTTAACAGTAGGACCCACAGAGGGGATTACCAGTGTGTTTGGTTCGCTAATCAAACAGGTAAAAGGAGATGGAATGGAGATGGCTGTAAAAGAAGCCGGACCGCTCAGCCTTCAGCTTTCAGAAGATGAAGATGTTGCTGTTTACTGGCTTCGTATTGTAGGCCCTGGAAACCAAAGCAATTCAATGATAAAAAGTGACGCGGAAACGCAAAAGGCAAATCGTTTGGCTCTAGAGACCTTTGCCCTTGATTTTTTGATTCCGCTTATTGGCACAGCTACAGGGGGGCTTAAGGATCACTCCGTGAGCCATCTGGAAGGTACTCAGAAAGATCGTGCAGAAGGATTGATTACTGCTGTGGAAGTGTTTTTGGATGCTTTCCCAAATATTTATGATGCAGTGAAAGAAGGGGATTTTAAGGCCGCATCTTTTGCCGCTATGGATGCAATGATGAGCGAAGCTGGATCTGATGCGGCAGAGACTTTGGTTAAGAGTATAGCTTCCAGTTACCTTAATGTTAGCCCAGGTGAGTCTCTTGAAAGCGTGGGTAAAAAAGTAGGCAAAGTATTATTTGTAGCCGATGCACTGCTTCAGACGGCGGATTGGGGACGGATCGTTGGGCATTTTGTATCTTCCAAATCGCTAGAGCAGTGGGAAGTAAAGGCAGTGGCCAGCCAAGTTAAGCTACTTCCTAAAGAGGCAACTATCACCAACGCTTCCCAACAAAAACTAACCGCCTCTACGGTTGATATAGATGAGTCCCAAAAAAAAGACCTAAAGTTTAAGTGGAGCACAGAAGGCAAATACGGTTACCTAATAGAATCCACCAACAACCGAGGGCCTTCGATCGAGACCAATACCAACGAAATATTCTACAATGCCAGCACTTCTTCCAGCAACCTGTCGGATGATGAAAATCTGGAGACGATCGTAGTGGAGGCGTTTTTGGGAGACGACCTGATCGGCAGCGATACCATGACAGTGAATGTGAAAAAGAGCCTCTATGAAATCAAACCAGACGGGATCACGCTGACGGGAAAAGAGGAAGGTGATAACCCCAACAAAGTGAAGCTCCACATCGAGCCAGCCGGAGACAATGGTTCGCCCTTGGGATCCAACCCGGACTCGGATTATAAAATCGTCTGGACGACTCCCGGTAGCCACGGTGGATTGATGGAAGGGGAATCTGGTCAGACCATGACTACCATCACGACATATGATAACGGATCGATCTGGTACAAAGCTACCGATGACCAAACCAAAGAAAGTGTGGAAAATATTAATGCCCGGATCTACTCGAAACCCAAAGGGGCAACCGATGACGAATACCGCCTATTTGAAGACCTGAAGGCAACCGTGAAAATCAATAATGATGAAAAGAAGAAGATTATTCATGTAAGTATGGATAGCCAAACCTATAGCCTAACTCAAGGGACTATTAAAATGTGTGGTCACTACAATTTCTTTCGCATCGAAAAAGACCCGGATGCGGAAAGCTATGCGATAACTTTTTATGACACCCAATCTGCCGGATACCCGCTCCCAAAAAATACCACTTGGAAGGCAGATGCCCAGTTGCCCTTGTTACCGAATAGTTTTCAACGTGCCGAGTTCTTTTTATATGATGACGGGGATAGTTTTTATTATTCCTACCTCAATTTCGGGGGATCTGGCCACCCAGATTATCTAGATTGTGGTCGACTCCAGTCATCATTTATGAGTGGAAGGGCCGAAGTGATTATAACTTTGAAATAGTTTTGAATATGAAAATCTCATTCTCTTTCCTTGCTATAATCTTCCTTTCCTGGGCTAGCGCTTTTTCTTCTTGTGCTAGCCCAGTTGAGGAAAAAAGTCAGAATCAGATTAATTCATCTGAAACCGAAATATCTCTCGCCACAGAACTGACCAAGAGCTCAAGCGAAGAAGAACGCTTAAATCTCAAGCGGGTGGATATACAAGATCAGGCGCTCAATATGAGAATGCTGAGTATAAATATCCCTGAAGGTTGGACGCTTCATCAGGATATCGCATCCAATCCCAATGGATCGGGATATCTCAAGTTTCTTCTTGCTCTGGAAAGTCCGGAAGGGGAGATTCAAGGGCTCCTTCCGCTGATGATGAACTATCATTCTTTTGTAATGAATGGACAGCACCAGGGAGTATATTTTGATGACTTGATTCCGTATTTGATGCACTACTGCTCTCAGCCGTTTTTGGAAAAATTTACCCCAGGTAAAATGATTCCCGACCAAGAAGCTCTAGCCAGTACTGAAGGAGAGCAAATCAAAGCTTTTGCTATGAATTACGCTCAAATGGCCAGTCAAGCTGTAGGGATACCAGCCACGGTAGATTTTGATATGGTCAGGATGGAATTTTCTGCTTTCAGAAAAAATGTGCCCTACAAAGGCTTAATCAAAGCTGCCAAAATAGGTGTGATCAACCAGAATCCATACATGACAAGTAAAAACGGGGTAATTATGGGCTTTTTTACCCTAGCTCCTGAGAAACTCTTTGCGCAGGCTGAGCAACGGGAAATTGACATGCAACTGGAGATCAATCCTCAATGGGGACAGAAAAGATCCGAGATAATTGAT
>CBFGUY010000172.1:0-8474 GCA_965651895.1 uncultured Algoriphagus sp.
AGTATCATCGAGCCATATTCTCTCGTTCCCTGTGAGCGTGTGGCCAGTAGATTAGCGGATACCAGTGTTCCATAAAAACCTGCCAGGTTTACATCTTCGGGTCTGGCAAAAAAAGCTGTTTATTTATCGCCCCCAATAGGAAAACCTGGCAGGTTTAGAGTACACAATGACGATCAGTAGTGCAAAGGTCTAGCAAAATGGTGTCCTGCCGGATAATCACTTTAACTAATAAATATTCTGTTTTTCTGGTGTTTTCGTTTGTTTTATTCTGTAATGATGCTTAATTATTCTGTGATATTTCCTAATTTGTACTGAATTCTATGATAAGTACATACCATGGATTTAGGTCGGAATTGAAGTGGTTTTAAAAAATCCCGGGATGATTTTTTCCCTCCCATAGTACTTATTTAGGCGATATACGGAGTATTGGTTGATATCGCGAATGATTGTTATATAAAATTTAATTATAACCTAACGATTTTTACCTATGGCTATTTTGAAAATAAAGCTTAAAGGACAGGATCATCTTCCCTATGTGACGGGGGAAGACTCCGGATTCGATTTATACCGGCTTCGCCAGGCTTATACGGTGGTCAGTCCTACCAGGGGCGATGTCCCCGAGCAAAACATTGAGTTAGACGAGCAGTCCATCATCGAGTTTGAGTTTGAGGACGATACCGTATGGATGGGTGATAGCGAGACTATCCGGACACTTTTTCCCAAGGATGTCAAGCGATCAGCCGATGGGGAGGAATTCTATCTGCCGGATGAATTGGAATCTGATCAACAGGATAGGGGTATTTTTAAGAAAATTGGTATTAAGCTGGTGAAGGTTTTTGTCAAAAAGAAAATCATCAAACCCAAGATTAGGGAGATGGCCACCAATCTTGAAAATAAACAGCTGGCTTTTCCAGGGCTGGATTTCCAGCAGGTGCAGTTTGGGGTTTTGGCCAAATGTTCTCCTTCTATCGAATTGAGTCGCCTGGAATTTGACCCTTCTGGTGTTGCAAAGATCGATGTTTCTTCCCCTTATTTGTTACTACTTCATGGGACAGCATCATCCACTCAAAATTCCTTTGGGGATCTGAAAGACTCAGGTGATTGGCAGAATCTGTTTGATGGAAGTAGCCAATCATCTAAGTATAAGGAAGGCAATTTGCTGGCTTTTCAGCATAGATCATTGACTGCAAGTCCGCTGGAGAATATTCTGGGTTTGGTAAAGAGCCTTCCTGATAACATAGAACTGGATCTTTTGAGTCAATCCCGTGGAGGCCTTCTGGCAGAACTTCTGGCAAGGTTTTGCGCTGATCCCATGGGTTTTGATCCGGTCGAAGACGCACTCTTGCTGAAATCAGACAGGACAAGAGACCGGGAGGTTATCAGGGAAATCAAAGAAAATATAGCTGGTAGGGGGATAAAAGTCCGGTCTATGGTCCGAGTGGCGGGGCCGGCAAACGGTACCACCCTGGCATCCAATAGGCTCAATATATATCTTAACGTCACCTTCAATCTTATAGGCCTTGCTGTAGGGCATGTGGGCAATCCGGTTTTTGTTGCTTTCAAGGAATTTATCATGGAAGCAGTGGCCTGCAAGGATGATGTGGACGTTCTTCCGGGACTTGAATCCATGAATCCTAAGTCTCCGTTTATCAAGGTTTTGAATAACCAAAGTTCTGATATTAAGATAAACTTCCCGTTACTTGTAGTGGGAGGGAGTTCAGAGTTGAGTGTGAGTTTCAAAACCCTGGTGGTGCTTCTGGGTAAGTTTTTCTTCAGGGGGAAAAATGACCTTGTCGTTGATACGGAAAGTATGAAATGGGGATCCCGTAGGAATGATGATCAAGTGGGCATATTTATAGAGCAAAGTGGAAAAATAGACCATTTCAAGTACTTCTGTACTCTTCCTACTTTAAATGCGGTAGTTGCAGGCATATCAGCAGACCCAGGTGTGATTCCTGCAGAATTCACCTTGCGAAGCAAATCAAAAAAACGTGGGATTTTGGGAATAGAACATGGTTCGTACCTGGAAGACACGGTCAGTGGAAACAAGCCAATCTTAATACTGATTCCTGGGATTATGGGTTCCAACATCGGCAGGAAGGCTTATGCCCCTAAGGGAAAAAATGACCTGGTATGGATAGATTACCTGGGTTTTTTCAAAGGTCAATTAGCGGAATTGGCGCTTTTTCCCGAACCAGTTAGTGAGCTAACGGCACACTCACTTATCAAGACTTCCTACCGGAATTTGGGTGAGCGCCTAGCCAAAACTTATGAGGTGGTCACTTTTCAGTTTGACTGGAGAAAACCACTTAAGGAAACCGCCGCTGCCTTTGACCTGAGAGTTAAGGATCTGCTGACCAAAAACCAGCCAATAAAAATAGTAGCCCATAGTATGGGGGGCGTATTGGTCAGGGATTTTAGTGTTTACCATGGCGACACCTGGCAGAAGCTGAATAAATCAGCTGGATTTCGCGGAGTATTTCTCGGGTCACCTTTGGGCGGTTCGTTCAGGATTCCTTACGTTCTCTTCGGGAAGGATAGCATCATCAAGCTACTGGGGAAAATAGATATCAAGCACAGTACGAAAGAATTACTTGAGATCTTTTGCAACTTCCCCGGTATCCTGAATCTACTTCCTATAGACCCAGAAGGACAATATGATTTTTCGGACGTCAAACTCTGGGAAAAGATGCGCACAGCCTTTGGTGATGAGGACTGGCCAATCCCATCCAAAGAACTATTGGCGGAATTTGGAGCGCATCAACAGGAAATATGGAAAAAGAACGGCACCATGGATTTTTCAAATTTCACATACATCGCAGGACAAAGTGGGAAGAAAAATTTTACTGTCTCCAACTTGGCAATAGAAGAGGGGAAACTGGTGTTCTACGCCACTAATCAAGGAGATGAGTCCGTCACCTGGGCCTCGGGAATTCCTAAGAGTATGAGGGCAGGCAACCAAGTGTATTATGCCAATGTCACGCATGGCAATCTGTCAAAAGAGAAAAATCTTTTCACGGCAATTGAGGAATTGTTGATTTTCGGAAGCACCAAAAGGCTGCAGAATAGCCTTCCGACCAGCAGGGGAGATCAGGATAATTTTATACCTCAGGAAATGGAAGTATTCGATATCTCTGAGGAAAATCTGGTGGCTACCTTACTGGGAATCCATGAGCAGGAAGATACATGGCAGGACGAGAAACCGATAAATGTACAGGTGACTCATGGTGATCTGAAATACTCAAAATACCCTGTACTGGCCGGGCATTTCGAAAACGATGCCATCCTCAATGCCGAACGTGCCATAGATAGGCATCTCAACTGGGAACTGAGCAGGTTGCATTCCTTGGGCCTGTACCCGGGAGCAATTGGCTCCAGCCAGATTGTTCTCAGTGGATCTACCTTGCATTCGGCTTTCAAAGGAGGGATTATTATTGGGTTGGGGCCACAGGGTGAGCTTTCCGGTTATTACCTCACCACTTCTGTTGAAAAAGGTGTCTCCAGGTATCTGACGATCAAAAAAGAGCAAGAACCGGAAGCTGATTCCCAGCAGGATTTTAGCCTCAATGGAATTTCAGTCATTGCGATAGCTAATAATTTCGGTGGCCTTTCCATAGAAAGCTCGATTAGGGCAGTATTGACGGGCGTACAGCGGGCCAACAGAAATGTTTATGAGGTTTATAATGGCAGTATCCGGGGGATTGAGGAGGTAGAGATCATAGAACTCTACCACGACAGGGCACTTTCCATATTGAAATCCGTCCAGCGTTTAAGCTCAGATGGCCAGAAGGACTTCAATATTGTTTTCAATGCCAATGGCCTTAAGTATAGCCTGGGCAAGCAGCGGAGAATTCCTGTGGACAATTCCTTAGACTGGTGGACCAGGATTACAATCAGTGTGGTAACCAGAAATACACAGCAGCAAGACGGGGTGGAGATGATCAGGATGGCGATTACTACTGATGGGGCAAGCGAGAAAGTAGAATATATACCATCTAGTGATCAGACCCTGGATATTCTACTCAGGCAGATGACCATCAGGAATCAGTTTTCCCCAGAGATAGCAAAAGCCATGTTTGAACTCCTGGTACCTTTCCAGTTCAAGGAATTGATCAAGCAGTTGAATAACATCAATTGGGTAGTGGATGGCGCATCGGCTGCTTATCCTTGGGAGATGCTGATGGATAGTGTGGAGTCGGATCCGCTTTGCGTGAATATGGGGATGGTAAGACAATTGGCCACTTCCCACTCCCGCATGACCATAGCGAAAGTACCTGAGTCCACTGCGCTCATCGTAGGGGATCCTGTTCTCGATGACTACATGGTCCAATTGCCCGGAGCAAGGCAGGAAGCAGAGGCTGTGGGTACTATTCTCAGACGGCAGGATTACAGAACCATGAGCCTTGTCAATGCCAAAGCCCCGGATATAATCATGGCATTATTTTCCAGAAACCATAAAATCATTCACTTGGCAGGGCATGGCGTGTATCGCTATGGCCCCAAAAATTCCACTGGAATGGTGATCGGGAACAATACCTTCCTTACACCAGGACAGATAGCCGGAATGAGCTCTTCAGCAGAGTTGGTGTTTGTAAATTGCTGCTATTTGGGGCAGATGGACAATTCCGCAGAGCTTATGAGCCAGCAGAGTAATAGATTTGCGGCTAATATAGGTACCCAACTCATCAACAACGGCGCACGCGCCGTCATAGTGGCCGGATGGGCAGTGGATGATGCTGCGGCTTTAGAATTTTCCATGGAATTCTATAAGTATATGTTTTCCGGATATGGTTTTGGTAAGGCTATAAAGGAAGCTAGAACGACCATCTTCAAAAAGTATAAAAACAATACTTGGGGTGCTTTTCAATGCTATGGGGATCCTTTTTATAAACTGACAGCGGGAGGATCAGGAGCTACACAGGATGAAGATCTATGTACAGAGGAGATTGAGATTGAGCTGGAAAACCTGCTTGAGTTAATGTCAGCAAATGAATTTGACTTTGACTACGTCAGCGGGAGGGTGGAACAGGTGTACACTATTGCAGTGGAAAGATCCAGAAGCAGCAGCAGGATCCTCGAATTGGTCGCAGGAATATATGCTGGGCTTATGGATTATGGTAAGGCTTGCTCGAGTTATAAGAAACTATTCGAATCCGAAAGGGCCGGCTATTCAGTCAGGGCTTTTGAACAGTATTGTAATATACGGACTAAGCTGGCAGTGAAGCAGTATGCTGACAACAAACTGGAAATAGGGAAGGCGCTGGAAGTAATTGACACGGTCATCCAGGAGTTATTGGATTTGAGTCGATTATTGGGAGAAACAGGGGATAGGATTTCTCTTCTGGGAAGTGCCTACAAAAGAAAAATTCAGCTTTCTCTACTTGTCGGTGAGGGGGATTTTGAGGCTTTGGACCATGCCATTGCAGCTTACCGATCAGCAAGTGAGAGATGCCATAATTCAGATCCATATCCGCTCTGCAACTGGCTGGTTCTTCTTCAGCTAAAACTGTGGCTGGAAGGTAAAACCTATATAGGCAAAGCCCAGAAAGAAGCCATCAATTCCCTGCATAATATCTATGAAAACTACTCCCAGCATGTAAAAGACTCCGATGATTATTGGACTATATCCCATTTTGCAGGCATGACCTTAACTATATTTCTATTAAGTAAATCATCCCTAAAAGCCGAAAATGTAACAAATGCCTATTTGATGCTTTGGAAAAAAGCTGGGCACAAAGGGCATAAAAAAGCCGAGCTTGAGCAATTGGATGTTCTTGAAACTGTACTGGGGAAAATTCCCGGTGAAAAGTCCGATACTATTAGAACCGTTATTTTGGAATTAAAAAATGCCTTGACTGAAATGGGGTAAAAACCAGTTTAATAGTAAGTGGCTGGGATCAACCCAGAACCTAATTGGCGCAAGTCTTCAGACCTACTTGGCGCAAGTCTCCTGACTTGTGCCTATAATAATGCGGTCTTCAGACTGCCCTTAAATATGGCTAATCCTCTTAGCGAAAGGCAAGGTTTGTAAATCCAATTGTGGGGTGTAGTAAGGATTGTATTATCCAGAGGATAATATGCTAATTCAGATTCTGTTTATTACTGATCGTGCCGTTGGCACTCTTATATAGTCATGGGAGTTCTAGTTTTCCCGAATTTCGCTTCGCTGGATTCGGGGTTGACACTGGGAATGCCTTTGGCATTCTATACCTCCGTTCCTGTGACACGAACGACTAATTTCTATCCCAGCGCCAAATCCAGCAAACTCCCCCTTTAACTTCTAGTTCCTTTTTGAAAATAGAGCCATTGTCAAAGGGGGCAAGGGGGATTTATAATCTATTAACATTTAACTCCCAGCACAGGCATCCAGCATCGGTCACCCTGCATCCGACATCTGACGGCAGTGGACGGTCGACCATGGACTGTTGACCTTGGGCACTTCCGACTCCTGCGACTGCGACTGATTACTGCAACTCTCCAAACTTCCCGCCTCCGTCTTGCTGGCACAAAGCTCTCGTCTCCGAATGATGTCTGTGGGCCAGCGCTGTTACGATATCATTTCTTTTTGCCCAGGATTGCGTCGTACCTCCTTACCCTGGGCTACCCACGAGGCCTACCTACGGCAGGCTTGTACTAGGAATAGTGTAGGCTGCTTTGCAACTGCGACATGCTCCGAACATCCAACATCGGTCACCGGGCATCCAACCTCCAACTTCCCACTTCCGGTCCTCCAACTTCCCACTTCCCACCCCCAATCCTTTCACTTACCTCTGAGATTTCTCCCTCCGCAAGCTTCAGTCGAAATGACCTAGTACCCGTCTTCGGACGTATTCAGCTTTCACACTTCATCTTTCATACTTTCTATCCTCGATCCAACACCAACTACCCAACATCGGCCATCAAACATCTCACTTCCAACCTCCGACTTCCAACTTCCCACCTCCAGCTTCCATACTTTCTATCCTCGATCCAAAACTACCCAACATCAATTCAAGGTTTTTCTCCAAATCTGGATTCCTCTGTATTTGCTGAGCATTTTCTTATAATCCAAGTGGTAGGTAAAAATCCATTCAAAACCCACTTTTCTATAGAACTTCTGCGCCTGAAGTTGTGTATCCATCACTTCCAGCCACATGTATTGGAGTCCTCTTTCCCTTGCCACAGCTTCCACCCATCTCATTAGTTGGGCGGCAATTCCCCGGCCTTGATAGTCTTTGCTCAGGTATAATCTATGCAGTTTGAGGGCATTAGGAAAGTGTACTACTTCGGGGGATTCGGGAAAATCGTATTTAAGCACACCTATTCTCCAGCCCTCATAGATGACAAAGTAATAATGGCTGTTTGGATTGGCCAAATCCTGCTTAAAAATCTCCGGGTTGTACATCTGTTCCAGATACCACTCCCCATCATCTGACCAGATATGCTTATAGGAAGGTATATAGATTTCCCTCATCAGCTCTATCAATTCCGGCTGCTCCTCAGGTTTTATCCTGATAATGCTCAGATCCTCAGTTAGTTTAATCATAAATAGGTAGGGCGGGTGAAGTGGTACGTATAGACTTCAATTTTCCTAGTTTAATCAAAGCTGATTACAGTTCAAAGAAATGAATTTCATCGGTCTTGAAAAACATTTTTTTAAGATTTTAAATCCGTTTTAAAGTAGCTTATAACAAGGCAAAAGGACAAGAAAAACACTTCAAAGCTATCAATACTGGTTAATTGGTGAATTTCGGATTGATAAATATTTTTCGATCCTCCTAAAAACGGATTTCCAGTCTTAATCCCACTGCCTTTCCAAACAGCTTCTGTCGTCCATGCCTACGACACTTTACCGGATCAACGAGTCATCTATATTCCAGCCGACGAAACGGCTGGCAATAACATGCCCGTCCCTATGGGACAAATCCACAAGCAACCGGGGACAGTAAAGTGTTTTATTTAATAGCCTAAGCGCTGTAGGACTGATCTTTTATTTGGGGCAACTCCCATGACCACGGAGTGGTCAAACTTTTCAATAACCCCCGGTGCAACCGGGGGATGGGAAATCGATATTGGCACTGGCAACCCCGAAGGGGTTGAACTGGTGAAGATCTCCACACTAGGCCCGTCCCCGTCTTGCTGGCACAACGCTTCTGTCTCCGAATGAAGCCCTCGTGCCTCCTTACCCTGGGCTACTCACATGACCTACCTACGGCAGGCTCTTTAGCTATTCATCTCACAGACGCCGCAGACCTCCTCAGGCGGGGTGCATTAATCTAAATTCTATCCCCTAACCACAGTTAACCTTTAACATTTTAACCCTTAACCTCTCTTCTCTCGGTGCATCTCCCATTTTCTCTGTGCCTCTCTGTGGTCACCGGACATTTCTACCGTCTCCGTCTTGCTGGCACAACGCTCCTGTCTCCGAATGATGCCCTCTTGCCTCCTTACCCTGGGCTACTCACATGACCTACCTACGGCAGGCTCTTTAGCTA
>CBFGUY010000173.1:0-8329 GCA_965651895.1 uncultured Algoriphagus sp.
CCCCGACCCTCTGCTTGTAAGGCAGATGCTCTGAACCAACTGAGCTAAACTCCCAGAGTGAGAAATGTTGACATCCACTTTTGGATAGTCTAAGAAAGTGGGAGTTGAGGGATTCGAACCCCCGACCCTCTGCTTGTAAGGCAGATGCTCTGAACCAACTGAGCTAAACTCCCATTGTGTCCCAAATGGATTGCAAAGGTAATTTCTAATTCTTATTAAGCAAATACTTTTAGGAACACAAACCCTAATTAATTGAAAATGAGAACGAATATTTATAAAAAATTTTTCATCTAGACATTTCTTTTCAAAATCCCGAGGAGATTTACCTCAAATATCAAACTTAATCCCTTGTGCCAGCGGCAAAGTTGTTGAGTAATTGATCGTGTTGGTTTGTCTACGCATATAGGCTTTCCATGCATCAGAACCTGATTCCCGACCTCCACCGGTTTCCTTTTCACCTCCAAAAGCACCTCCGATCTCCGCACCCGAAGTACCGATGTTCACATTGGCGATTCCGCAGTCAGATCCAGCGACAGAAAGGAAAGCCTCGGCTTCCCGCATATTCGTAGTCATGATGGCAGAAGACAATCCTTGAGGTACGCCGTTCTGTATGGCTATTGCCTCCTCGAGAGACTTATATTTGATAAGGTAGAGAATCGGCGCAAAGGTCTCGTGCTGCACGATATCAAAATGGTTTTCTGCTTCATAGATGGCAGGCTTCACATAGCAGCCAGACTCAAAGCCTTCACCTTCCAGTACTTCACCTTCTACTACGGCTTTACCCCCTTCTGCTTCTATTTTCTCCAAAGCTGCCAAATACATTTTCACAGCATCTTTGTCTATCAACGGCCCCACATGGTTTTTCTCATCGAGGGGATTTCCAATCACTAATTTACTATAAGCAGCAGCAAGTCTGGATTTCACTTCTTCATACACACTTTCATGGATTATAAGCCGTCTCGTACTGGTACATCGCTGTCCGGCAGTTCCCACAGCCCCAAACAAGGCACCTCGGATAGCCATATCCATATCTGCATTTTCAGTGATAATGATTGCATTGTTTCCTCCCAGTTCCAAAAGAGATTTCCCCAGTCTTGCCCCTACTGTCTGCGCCACGATTTTCCCCATGCGGGTGGATCCGGTTGCAGAAATTAAAGGTACCCGCACATCCTGGCTCATCATCTCTCCCACTTGGTAATCACCATTTACCAGACAGCATATCCCTTCGGGCATCCCATGCCGGGCAAATACTTCGCTGGCTATCAACTGACATGCAATGGCCGAAAGCGGAGCCTTCTCTGAAGGTTTCCATATACACACATCTCCACAAACCCAAGCCAGTGCGGCATTCCAAGACCATACTGCCACAGGAAAATTAAAAGCTGAAATAATCCCCACGATACCCAATGCATGCCACTGCTCATACATCCTATGTCCCGGTCTTTCCGAATGCATAGTTAGCCCGTACAATTGTCTGGAGAGTCCTACTGCAAAATCACAGATATCAATCATTTCCTGTACTTCCCCTAGGCCTTCCTGATAGGATTTCCCCATTTCATAGGAAACCAGCTTGCCAAGGTCTGCTTTCTTTTCCCGAAGTGCGTTTCCGATTTCCCGGACGATCTCGCCTCGTTGGGGAGCTGGCACATTTCTCCATTTTTTAAAAGCCTCCTGGGACTGTCGAATCACCCCATCGTAACTTTCCAAATCTGTGGCCTGTACTTGACCAATCAACGAGCCATCCACAGGTGAATGGGATGAAAAATACGCTTGCCCCGAATCTATCCATTCCGAGCCTATAGAGCACCCTAGATTTTCAGTTTTAAGTCCTAATGCTACTAAAGATTGCTGAATTCCAAATTGATCTGACATATGTAATTTTGTTTTTTAGCTTTCGAAGCTAGTTTTTTTTGAAATAGTAGACCAATCACTGTCTGGTCAATAGTTTAGAAAGTATGCTGAGCGGATTGACTTTATTAAATCCTTTTTTAAATTTTTCGCTTGGCGTAATTTTATAAATCAAGTTCACACGATAGTTACCGGTATTGACTGCCTGATCGTAGTCCGCTACTTTCACTAGGTTAAGATTTTTGTAAACATAATTAACATTTACAGAAAATCTCTCTCCATTATACCCAGCAAAACCCCTTAAATAATAGGTAGGAACAGCGCCCCATCCCCTACTTTCAGTATCGCTCTCCCATTTTGAATAGCCAACACTTAGATTTACTGCCGCTACACCAGTCAAAAAGAAACCTCTCCCTATCACCAATGTACCTGCCATCCCCGCATTTGGGCCTGCCTGAAAATACCCCGCCTCCTGAAAATTCACAGAAGAAGGTACTTCTGCGGGAGGCAGCAACAAGGAATCTCCTCTCATTTTACCCCCATAGACTTCAAACCCAACAAAGGGGGAATAAGCTGACTTCTTTTGGATATCTGCCTGGGTAAAAGCGGCGGCAAGAGAAAGTTTTTCTCCGGAAAACAAGTAATTAAAGTTCACACCCACAGAAGCCAATCGCATATCTTCCCTGAGATAATCCTCGGTGCTCCTTGACATATCTTCAGCATCAATCCTATAGCCACCATAGAATTGCCCAAAAAAATCGATAATTACTTTCGGAGCGTAAATATGGGACTGCAGATCAAGACTGAAAGGCCAATCCTTCTGTCGGTCGGGATTCAAAAAACCTAAAGGAAAAGCTATATTGATAGACAGATTCTGGTAAGTGAACCCCAATCCCGTATTCAAACCAGAGTTAGGTCTAAAAACATAAGGGCTGGAGTGTTCCGGGGATCGAACACTCAAATTCGTGTATTTTTTGGAGAGATATAACCTTAATCCGAATTTATCAGGCTGAGTTTCCACATAAGCAGAATCATATCCCCCAAATTGTCCAAAGACATTTTGAAAAATCAAAAACAAGAAACATACTAGGAGTACCTTGAAGCGGATCATAAATAAAAATGAAGTTCTTAGGACGAAATAACACCAAAAATCAAGCAAAAAAAATCCGGACCGTAATCCGGATTTTTCTCAAACAGGTTGAGCTTAAAAAATGGACTGTTTCTGATCCATTGCTTTAAAAAAATTATAATACTTTGTAAAAAGTTGTTTAATCACCATTCTAAAGTTAGAGAATCATACCTATAAAACAAATTTTTTATCATTTATTTATCTGACCTCCAAACGAATACACATAAAAAAGACTGTCTTTTGCAGAAGAAAGTAAATAAGAATTGAATTCCTCATAAGGCGCATTATCTTGCGATGTCAACAAAATAACCAACTTGACTTGAACCCTATCGTTTCCATCATCATCCCTTGTTACAATCAGGCGCATTTTCTTGCGGAAACCATTGGATCAGTATTTAAATCCACTTACCCCAACTTAGAAATTATTATTGTAAATGATGGTTCAACAGACAATACTCAAGAAATAGCAGAGGGTTTCACTGAGAATCATCGCAATATTTATTTATTGAACCAAAAGAATTTCGGTGTCACCCATGCAAGAAACGCTGGAATAGAGTTTTCAAGAGGCAAATATATTTTACCCTTGGATGGAGATGATTTGATTTCTCCCAAATATGTCAGGGATGCCGTTGAGATTTTAGAAAGACGGCCTGAGGTAAAAGTTGTCTATTGTGAGGCGGTAAAATTTGACGGAAAAACCCAAAAACCCTGGAATTTAAAACCTTTCAGTCTAAATGCGCTGGCAAGAGACAATATGATTTTTGTCAGTGGCGTCTTCCGAAAAAGTGATTGTTTGGCAGCTGGAGGCTATAGCGAGAATATGAAAATGGGAAGAGAAGACTGGGAATTTTGGATAAAAATGCTAAAAAATGGAGGTGAGGTTGTCAAATTGCCATACATCGGGTTTTATTATAGACTACACGCTGCAAGTAAAAGAAAAAAAACAGGTACACCTCAGAAAAAGAGGGAACGGATAGCTTATCTAAATAAGCACCATGCTGATTTTTTTAATAGAGAGCTCAATGGCCCCCTTCGATACCAACGCACCTTATCCAAACCCTTCAATACTTTTCTTAAGCTAATAGGAAAACTCTGATCAAATCTTATCCATCCCTTTCCAAAACTTCAGGAAGTAATATTTTAGCGGATTTGAGTACTTTAGTTGCTTCCAGGGTCTGCTCGCATGTGGTCTGTGCCAGACAGGAGCATTCATCAGCACATGATTATTAAAACCAAGTTCTACCGATTTTTTGGAAATAAAAGTATCGTACCAATCCTTAGCTTCATCAAGGCCTGTAAAATCATATCGATCTAAAAATTCCCGGGAAAAAAGCGTGCAGCAAAAACTCAAACTACGGCTTGTCTCTATGACAGCTTCTTTCACGCCTTTAAATTTCAGGTATGGAAAATTAACCACACCGTCTTCATCGACAGTCACCGACCCTACCAATCCTGATTTTTTGCCGGATTTCTGAAAGTCCAGTAATTCAGCTATAGTGTTGTGCGCCACCACCACATCAGATTCAACGACCAAAAGCGGCAATCCATCCTCTTTAGCCATCTTCTGTGCCATCTGCAGCACCAGCTTGTAGTTAGGTGAAGGGTGATCTGTATGATCCTCCAGGTGAATCACCTCATAGCCGATTTCTACTTCATTTGCTTCTAAGCCCGCTTTGGTTTCTCCTGAGCTAAAGTCATTGAAAATAATATGACGTACAGCCACAGAAGACCCGGCAATTGCTTTTGCCGTATCAAGGGTGGTTCCGAGAGAATTCTTTACTGGGGTGATTACTAGTACTTCAGCCATAGGGTAATTTTTCCCAAAAATACGCCTTTCTTCTTAGGCAAAAAACAACCCCGACTATTGCCGGGGTTGGGGAGTTGCTCATTCTATTAAAATCAGCAAAAATTAAATTTCTTGATAAAGGTCAAGATTGAAACCCGAAAAACGCCAGTAGCGCAAAGAAAAACGCTAAGAAGCATTATTTCCTATAATCAGGATTTTAAGCCAGTTCGCCAAGTGCTTTCTTCATTCTTCCTAGTGCATCAACCAGTTCCTCATCAGAGGCAGCATAAGAAAGCCTAATGCAATCCGGTGCACCAAATGCTGCTCCGGTCACGAGAGATACATGAGCTTCAGCCAAAAGATACAAGCAAAGATCATCTGCATTTTTCACATGATGCCCTTTAGCAGATTTGCCGAAGAATGCAGTCACATCAGGGAAGAAATAAAATGCACCTTCCGGCACGTGTGTTTTAATTCCCGGAATATCACGAAGCAGATCCAGCACCAGGCCTCTTCTTCTAAAGTAAGCATTTGCCATTTCAGTAGTAGGGGCTTGGTCTCCGGCTATTCCTGCCAGTGCGGCGCGCTGGGCTATACCTGTACCTCCTGAAGTAAATTGTCCCTGTATTTTCTCCACAGCCTTAGCCATCCAAAGCGGGGCGCAGATGTATCCTACTCTCCAGCCGGTCATCGCATACCCTTTGGAAAATCCGTTCACAGTAATGGTTCTGTCAAACATTCCCGGGAAAGACGCAATGCTATAATTTCTGCCAGCAAAATTGATTTTCTCATAGATCTCATCTGCGATCACCATGACATTCTCGTGCTTCTTCACCACTTCAGCGATGGCTTCTAGCTCTTCCTTACTGAATACAGACCCAGTCGGATTACAAGGAGAAGAATAAATAACCCCCTTGGTTTTTGGAGTGATGGCAGCTTCCAGTTGAGCTGCAGTAGCTTTGAAGTTATTTTCCAACGTCCCTTCGATCAACACAGGTACGCCACCCGCCAACTTGATGATCTCGGCATAACTCACCCAGTAAGGGGAGAAAATGACAACTTCATCACCCTCATTGATCATGCACATGAATACATTTGCAATGGAATGTTTGGCACCGGTAGAAACCACGATGTTCTCAGCCTTCGCTTCAGCGATCTCATTTTCCTCGCGAAGCTTCTTTGCGATAGCTTCTCTCAGATCTTGATAACCCGCTACTGGAGGATATGAAAAGTACTTCCCTTCGTCGATCGCACTTTTTGCGGCTTCTTGGATATGCTTAGGTGTTTTGAAGTCAGGCTCACCTAGGCTGAGGCTGATGATGTCAATTCCTTGGGATTTCAGCTCTCTTGCTTTTTTGGCCATGGCAAGAGTGGCTGATTCCTCCATATTGATTATCCGGTCTGATAAAATAGAGTTCATTGTTTGAGAGATTTTTTTACAAATTCCACAAAAATAGAGAGAAGATTATAAAATCTAAACAATCGACAGCTTTTGATCCCGAAATGTTATTTTTGGATAAAATACACCGAAGTTAATTGCGTTTTTATAAACAATGAGACGATTTTATATCAGTTTTCTGTTTTTGCTACTTGTGAGCAATTCATCTTTTGGCCAAAAAGATGAATCAAATCCTAAATCCGACCCTGATTCCAGCGGGGTTGTCAACTCAGCTCTTCTTCCTACTACCATGCCTCTCATGCTCTTCGATGATACCAAGGAGAAAGAAGCGAAAAAGGAAAAAAAGAAAAAAGCCCGGAAGAATGAATGGTTTGGCATCAAGACCAGAAAAGGGTACACCCGCAAAGAAATCCGTGGCCAACAAATCCTAGAGTACTTTAATTATACCGATGCGGAAAGGAGACCAGATCCCTATATCCGGGATGTTTACTGGTTTGACACACAGGAAAGAGCGGTGAAATCAGAGGGGTACGTTGCAGGCACAGGCTACCTCCTTCATGGCCCCTATGAGAGAATTATCAATGAAGTTACCGTGGAAAGTGGGATGTTTTACTACGGCACCAAACACAAAACCTGGATGATTTTTGATTCCAAAAATGTACTGCAGGACAAAAATCACTTTGATGCGGGCTGGCCACGGGAATCCCGAGTCAGATATTATGACCAGACTTCCAAAACCATCAAAGAAATAATCCCCGTCCAGTACAACCTCGAAGAAGGGAATTACTTCCACTTCTATGAAGACAAACAAGTGGCGGTGACCGGAGAATACCAGTATGGTGAAAAGGTAGGACTATGGACTGAATACTGGGACACCAACAACACTAAGGCGATCCGTAAACGAGAAATCCAGTATCAGGAAACAGCTTATACAAAAAATTTCCGTCCTTTTATCCGGGCTGAATGGGATAAGGACGGAAATCTCGTTTACAGAAAAGACAATTGAATTATTTTTCCCGGAATTTAAACTGCTGCCCTCCTACGGAAGCTTCATACATCAATCCTCCTTTGGTACGGGTGAATACTGCCACCCCGTCCACATATTTTGCATTGGCGGAGGCTCCGGATGCAGCAGCTACAGCGGAAACTTGGGCAGACATTTCAATATTATTGGCCTTAAAGCGGTCAAAAGCTTCCTCGTCTTCAAAAAACACCACTTCTGAATATGCCTGTCCGCCAGCCTGGAACCCGATAGTAACCTGGGTCATTTTGGCGTAGCCTATATGATTACCGCCTTGAAAAGCCACTCCGTTGCCGGCAGCTCCTCCAATACCAAATCCTCCTTTTCCTACATTGGGTAGGATGATGTATCCGTAAGATGAATCAAAGAGATCTTGCATACTGGGATCATCTTTCAGAAATGCTTTTTTTGCATTTTGGCTATCTGCCTCGATCTGCTTGTCCTTCTTATCGTTTTGAGCATATGCTATAATTCCCAATAGGGCTAAGAAGAACGTTAATGTTAATTTTTTCATAAGTATCAGGTTTTCTTTTTTAAAGGTACAGGGCAAGCCGGCCGTCGTAAAGATGAATTATGCAAATATCAGCCAAAGCCAAGTGCTACACTCATTCTTCTGGTTAGGCTTACGCCAGTTTGTCTTGTTTTCTTGGAAATTAAAATGACTGCGCTTGTTAGTAAAAAGCATCCTCAAAATGCCGGAAATTGATAGTACCGAGGCGATCTCTATAAACGCCGATAATATCAAAACGGATATCATTATGCCAATCTATTTCATAAATGTAATGATCCGCCGCTTTGATGATGAGCCGCCGCTTAGTAGCATCCACAAACTCTTCTGCAAAACCAAAGCCAGTACCAGATCTAAACTTGACTTCAACAAAAATTAACAATCCCTTATGCTTTAAAATCAAATCTATCTCAGCATGTCGGTGCCGGTAATTCATCTCTACAAGTTCATAGCCTTTTGCGATCAAAAAATCAGCAGCCATTTGCTCAGCCTGTTTCCCGGTCTCATTGTGTTCAGCCATCTTGAATAATTGTTTAATTTTGAAAAATCAATGAACGAACCTTTAGAGGATTCAGTTGAAAATTCAATCCCTTTGCACTTGCCGAATGAATGAAATTATCAATAAAAGAGTAGAATTC
>CBFGUY010000174.1:0-8284 GCA_965651895.1 uncultured Algoriphagus sp.
GGCATCACTACGGATAATCACATAATATAAATTTCATTCAATAAAATTCACTACTTTCACCGCTGAAATAGTTCTTAACTTTATTTCTTTATCATTCGGAAGAGGTTTTACTTAGCTGTAGATTAATAGGGAATCGTGTGAAAATCACGAACTGTCGCGCAACTGTAAGTAACACACCAAAGACCTTCATCCTCGCATGTCCACTGTCTCCACCACCACGGAGATGGGAAGGACGATGAAAGTCGTTACAAGTCAGGAGACCTGCCTATTCCGACCTGCCTGCCGTCAGGCAGGATTGACGTTGCTTCCGCGAAATGAGGCTTATAGTCAAGTTTGATACGATTTCTTAGTAGTATGCATCTGTGTCCCGCGGCTCAGACAAGTCCTGCTATGTGCGTATTACACTTTTCTTTTTTGTCCCAATTCGCCAGCACGGGAAATCAAGCCAAAGAGCTTTTAACTAATTATTAATCATTAAAAGTTAAAAGAGATGCAGACGCATAATCTTGGCTATCCGCGAATTGGTAGCCGCCGAGAACTTAAAAAAGCCTGTGAACAGTATTGGTCGGGCAAAATCGGATTTTCTGAGCTTCTTTCTGTTGGGGAAAGCATCAGAAAGGAAAACTGGACACTTCAAAAAGATGCAGGAATCGACTTGATCCCCTCCAATGATTTTTCCTTATATGACCAGGTCTTGGACATGTCTTTGATGGTTGGAGCCATTCCGGATCGCTACCATCAGGTGATTTTGCAGAAAGGTGGAAATGAATTGGACTTGTACTTTGCGATGGCTCGGGGATATCAGCAAAATGGTCTGGACATCACTGCCATGGAAATGACCAAATGGTTTGATACCAATTACCATTACATAGTACCGGAATTTACCAAAAACCAGCAATTCAAGCTATTTTCTACCAAGGCCATTAAGGAATTCGCCGAAGCAAAACAATTGGGGGTTTTGACCAAACCGGTTCTGATCGGACCGGTTTCCTATTTGCTTTTGGGTAAGGAGAAAGAAGAAGGTTTTGAGCGGATTGATCTGATCAAAAATTTGCTTCCTGTTTACTTGGAACTATTGAGAAAGCTTGACGCACTTCATGCAGAATTTGTCCAGTTTGACGAGCCCTTCTTGGCTATGGATCTGACTGAAAAGGAAAAAAAAGCGTTTTCCTATGTCTATGCAGAGATCAAAAAAGCTTTTCCATCGCTCAAAATTATCCTTGCCAATTATTTCGACTGCTTCGGAGAGAATCTCGAAATCGCACTTTCTCTTCCTGTTCATACCCTTCACTTGGATTTGGTACGCTGCCCATCCCAATTGGATGATATTTTGGATTCCGGGAAATTGAAAGCCAGTGTAAACTTGTCTTTGGGAGTAGTAGATGGCAGAAATATTTGGAAGAATGACTTTCAGAAATCACTTTCTGTGATCGATAAAGCCGTTCACAAAATAGGAGCAGGCCGTATTTGGATAGCACCTTCTTGTTCGCTGATTCATTCTCCCTGCGATCTGGATTTGGAGACAAATGAAGCAACTCTCCCGGCTGAAGTAAAGCAATGGCTGGCTTTTGCGAAGCAGAAAATAGCAGAGGTGGTGATCTTGAAGAAACTTGCGGAAAACAATAAGGAGTTAGAGGTTTTGGAAAGTTTGTCACAAAATGTGCTTGCAAGTGCCAGCAGAAGATCCTCCCTGCTGATCCACAATGAACAGGTAAAAAACCGGGTAAATGCTATCAAAACAGGAGATGATCAACGTAATTCCAAGTTCCCCATTCGCCAATCCAAGCAAAAAGCGGCATTAAATCTTCCACTTTTTCCCACTACCACGATTGGCTCTTTTCCGCAGACTACCGAAGTACGTTCTTGGAGAGCGAGATTTAAGAAAGGCGATTTGACCCAAGAAGCTTATGAAAAACTCTTGGAAGATGAGACCAAAGATTCGATCCTGTGGCAGGAAGAAATCGGTATGGATGTGCTCGTACACGGGGAGTTTGAGAGAAATGATATGGTTGAGTATTTCGGTGAGCAATTGGCGGGATTTGCTTTTACCAAGTTCGGTTGGGTGCAGAGCTACGGCAGCAGGTGTGTGAAGCCGCCGATTATTTATGGCGACGTGTACAGACCTGAGCCGATGACGGTGCGCTGGTCAGCTTTCTCGCAGTCACTTACCGAGAAGCCTGTAAAAGGAATGCTGACAGGGCCGGTGACGATCTTGCAGTGGAGTTTTGTGCGTAATGATCAGCCTAGGTCTCAAACGTGTACTCAGATTGCTTTGGCTATCCGTGATGAAGTGGTGGATTTGGAGAAGGCTGGAATCGGAGTGATCCAGATCGATGAGCCTGCAATCAGGGAAGGTCTTCCTCTTCGAAAAGCTGACTGGCAGACGTATCTGGAATGGGCGGTTCGTGCATTTAGGATTTCAGCCAGTGGTGTGAAAGATGAGACGCAGATCCACACACACATGTGTTATTCAGAGTTCAATGATATCATTCAGAATATCGCTGACATGGATGCGGATGTGATTACGATAGAATGCTCCAGATCCCAGATGGAGTTGCTGGATGCTTTTGCAGAGTTTAATTACCCAAATGAAATCGGCCCGGGAGTATATGATATTCACTCACCACGAGTGCCGTCTAAATCCGAAATGATCGCATTGATGGAGAAAGCTAAGGCAGTAATCCCGGCAGCAAATCTATGGGTGAATCCTGATTGTGGCTTGAAAACCCGCCACTGGGAAGAAACCAGAAAAGCGCTGATCGAAATGGTGTCCGCTGCGAAGAAACTGCGTGAAGCGGTGACTGAGCCTGTGAGCTAGACATAATTTGCCTGGCGGAGTAGGATTCCGCTGGGCGATTTTTTCTAACCGCGTTGAGCACGGAGGTTTACGCAGAGAGAACGCAGGTTAAGGACATGAAACATACTTCCGTCTTCGGTCATCGGTCTTCCCGCTTACTAATCAAATTTCCTCAATCACACTTTCTCCTTTTGATCGATCACCCGAGGTCCATTCCCAGGTTTCGTGGAGGCGAATTTTCCCGTTTTCCAAGATTTCAGGCTTAGAATGGCAAATTCCCGTCATCAATTCGCCTTTGCTGTTCACCTGATGATAGCGCATGTTGATGTTTCCGGATTCATCCACCAAACCGATCAGATGCCCTTTTAGGATTTTTCCGCCGGCATATTCAGCAGTCAGAATGTTGGCTTCCTGTTTATAACGAAAAATAGTCTGTGCGGATGTTTCTCCGTTTTCGGAGTTTTGGATCGCACGGAAGGAAAGGTTATTATAATTGATCAGCATAGAGTTATCTGGCTTTTGCATAGGTTGAGGTTATATTTTTGATCAAAATTAAGCCCTTTCGTGGAAAATTATGGGTTTTCAATTAATCCTTCCCCGTATCTTGTGGTATCAAATCCCAAATTTCAACTTCCCTATGAGAACCCTTTTTGTTAGTTTTTGCCTTTTGTTTTGCTTTGGCGCCCAAGCCCAAATGTTCCCCCATGGCGATGAATTTACCAGGCAGGATACGCTACGTGGCACAATTACTCCCGAGCGTGTCTGGTGGGATTTGCAACATTATCATTTGGAGGTAAAAGTAGATCCTGAAACAAAGTCCCTTTCAGGTAAAAACACAGTAAGATACAAAGTGCTCGAAGCTCCCAATCGAATGCAGATAGATCTTCAGCCACCCATGCAGCTGACTAAAGCTGAACAAGATGGTGTAGAACTGGATATTGAGCACGATGGTAATGCGCATTTTATCACATTGAAAGCAGCGCAAAACCTGGGAGAAGAAAAGCAGGTAGTACTGAGTTTTTCAGGGAAACCCGTAGAAGCCATTCGTCCACCTTGGGATGGGGGATTGACTTGGCAGAAGGATAGTAATGGGTTGCCTTTTATCGCTAATGCCAATCAGGGAATCGGTGCGAGCATCTGGTGGCCAAATAAGGATCATGGCTACGACGAGCCGGATCAGGGAGTGCTAATGAGTGTGACCGTGCCGGAAAATCTGATGGATGTGTCGAACGGACGTCTCGTAGGAACTGATCATGACAAGGACGCCAAAACAAAGACTTATCACTGGGAAGTGAAAAACCCGATTAATAATTACGGAATCAATATCAACATAGGTGACTACGTGCATTTCGGTGAGAAATATGCAGGAGAAAAGGGAGAGCTGGACATGGACTACTACGTGCTCCGTGAAAACCTGAAAAAGGCAAAGAAGCAGTTTCAGGATGCTCCCCGATTGATGGAGGCGTTTGAGCATTGGTTCGGCCCTTATCCTTTCTATGAAGACAGTTATAAATTAGTGGAAGCACCCTATCTAGGCATGGAGCATCAAAGTTCTGTGACCTATGGCAATGAATACATGAACGGGTACCTTGGACGTGATTTAAGCGGGACGGGATGGGGATTGAAATTTGATTTTATCATCATTCACGAGTCAGGACATGAGTGGTTTGCAAATAACATCACTTACCGTGATGTTGCGGACATGTGGATCCACGAGAGCTTCACTGCCTATTCGGAAAATTTATTCCTGGATTACTTTTATGGCAAAGAGGCCAGCAAAGAATATGTGCTTGGTACCAGAATGGCAATCAAAAACGATATTCCCATCATCGGTACGTATAATGTTAATTCCGAAGGCTCAGGGGATATGTATTACAAAGGAGCCAATATGCTCCATACTATACGTCAGATCATCAATGATGATGAGAAATGGAGATCAATCTTACGGGGATTAAACGAAGAGTTTTACCATAAAACTGTATCCACGCGTCAGATCGAAAACTACATCAGTCAGAATGCCGGAATCAACCTGACGCCAGTCTTTGACCAGTATCTGAGAGATATTAGAATACCGATTTTCAGCTATAATCTTGTAGATGGCAAGCTAAATTACCGCTGGGAAAATGTAGTGTATGGCTTCAATATGCCGGTCAAGGTTTTCGTGGGAGATAAGGAATTTGACCTAAGCCCTACTGAGGATTGGAGATCTATAGATGTACGCCAGAAGAATGTACAGGTGAAGGTAGATGAAAACTACTATGTTGGTGCCTTGAATATTTCCGGCAATTAAAATCCCATGATTCTTGGCCCAGGATAGGGTCGCTGCTACATCTTTTGAAATAAAACGGGGAATGCAAGTCACTTGCATTCCCCGTTTTATTAATTCTGTATTAGAAGAAACTAATCCTTCATTTTGTAGATTTTCCCTTCTGTTTTGCTCATTACATACACATTTCCTTCAGCATCTTGGCCAAATTTGAGATCGACCCGTTGACCTCCGCAGAGCTCCAGCAGACTGACTTCTTTGCCTTCAAAAATCACTCCCCAGCTTTTTACCCCTATATTATCTACATCATCCAGGTCTGTAAAAAACAGTCTGCCAGAAAGTATATCTCCAAAAACAAACATTCCTTGAAGCGGTCCATAGGGCATCACATAGCCAGCAATTATTGCTGCGAGTTCGTCATGGTCTAGCTGTACACGTGGATAGGTGACTCCAAAGCTTTCATCGTTTTCATTGAGCTCGAAGATTTCATTGAACTTGCCATAAGGATTGATAATAAACCGCCCCTCTCTGATCGGCCAGCCGTAGAATTTACCCTTTTCTATTTTGTTTAGTTCTTCGATATTGTGCTGACCGATATCGGTAGCATACATGTTGCCCTTAGGATCCCAGAAAACTCTGTTGGGATTGCGGAAACCGTAAGCGTAAACTTCGCCTGCTTTGCCTGCCATTCCAGCAAAGGGATTACTGGCCGGGATTCCATAGTTACCATTTGGACTATCATTTCCTGAAGGATCGATTCGCAGAATGCTGCTATAAATGTCGCTGCCTTTATTATCAGATAGATGTGCGAATCCTTGTTCCGTTAAGCCTCCATCCCCAAAGCCAATATATAGAAGACCATAATCTTCATCACCTTTCTTGGCATGCGGATTAAAGGTGATTTCCTGCATGCCATGAGCTTGGGACGGAATATCCACCCTTAAAATTTCCCGATTTTCACCTTTGAATGTTTTAGCACTAGGATCTTCAGCTTTCCACTCTGTCAATATCCATTGCATAAAATACCGGATGCTGTCCGGATAGCTATAATCCGCTTTTTGGGTACCGCCGGGCTCAGTATGGGCTGTGTATAATTTTCCATTCTCACTGAATTCCGGGTGAAAAGTGAAGCTGGCCATACCCGTTGCCCACCCAGGGCTACTTACCAACTCAGGTTTTAGTTCTTTGATGGGCAAATACAGTTTTGGCTTTTTAGCTATAAGTTCATAGAGGCCGATGCGTTGATCGTTAATAAATAGACGGTCTGAAGCTGGAATAGCTTCCATTTTGGTCATTTTGGCCAAGGGATGCGATGTTTCGGAAGCTGGCAACTGGCTGTGTAATTCCAGTTCTATTCTAATTCCTGAGTCGGGAATTGTGTCAGGGATTGGATTTTTGATTCCCCTGAGGGGTAAAGTATCGGGGAGTTGTTTGAATGTATGCAAGTAAGCTAGTAAAGCATCCAGTTCCATTTCCTTCAGGCCGGGAAAGGGCGGCATATACACTTTGTACTTTTCAAAAAGCATTACTGCTCTCGGGTCTCCGGCATCAATAATTGCAGACGGATCTTTAATAAACTTTCTTATCCAAGATGATTCTACTGTGTGGGTCAGACCACTCAAATTCGGGCCGATTCCGTCATGATCAAAACTATGGCAGGTACTGCAATTATTTTGAAAGAGCGTTTTTCCTGCCTCAATCTGTTCTGTCTCGGTGCTTATGTCACTCCCAAAGTCCTTTTTCTGAGAGCAGGAAGCAATGGTAAGCGTAGTTATAAAAAATAGGCTTATCAGGTTTTTCATTGGTGCTAAGATGTAGGTTTTCATGAATTGCTCCAAATAAAATTGTTTATTCAGCACATCTGTCCTGTATTGTCTTTTGTTTAACTTGATTAGGTTTAGGTCAATAGGGAATAGTTTTAAGCATTTAAGCTAATTATGAAAGCACTTCCTGCCCCTAGACTACTTTCTACTTCTATAGTTCCTCCTATACTTTGCACATGATTGTGGACTAAGTACAATCTGATTCCTTTACTATCTTGATGCTTATGAAAGGTTGGCTTAAACCCAAATAATTTATCACCTACCTTTTCCAGGTCAAACCCAAGCCCGTTGTCAGAAAATGAAAGCTGGATTTTATTTCCTAATGTCTTGGAGGAAATACAGATCAGGTCGGGAGTCAATCCAAAAAAATTGTCGTATTGCGAAAATTCTGGCTTCATGTAGTAGTAATAGCTGAGGGAGGCATTAAGTATTTTGCCTAGAATAGCTGAAAACCTCTACCGCCCGTAGGAAGTTTTAGAATACGTCACAAAAAAATTGGCTATCGGTAGATCCCAATAGCCAATACAACTTGTTATTCTTCTATTGTAAAGATTTCATTCTCCAAGTAGTGAGGGTATATCTTACGGTGCTGTTTTTTCACTTCAGTAATCAATGCCTGGCGAAATCCTTCTACATTCTCTCCACTTGCAGCTGCCATAAATACCGGCGGGATTCCGGTTTTCTTCTCATAAGCATCAGCCAGAGATGAAAAGTCCAGGAAATTGGACTCTTCCAATTCCAGCTCTGTCATTTTCATACTTTCTTCCTCACTTGGCATGGTTTCTACCAAATCTATTTTGTTGAAGACAAGTAAGATGGGTTTGTCGCCTGCTTTGATTTCATTTAGTGTCTGAGTGACTACAGCAATGTGATCCTCGAAATGCGGATGGGAAATATCCACCACATGAATCAATAGATCAGCTTCCCTTATTTCATCAAGGGTGGATTTGAAAGCTGCGATTAGGTGAGTGGGAAGTTTCCTGATAAAACCAACAGTATCGGAAAGCAAAAAAGGAACATTGTCGTATACCACCTTGCGGACGGTAGAGTCCACCGTAGCGAAGAGTTTGTTTTCGGCTAGAATATTGGTTTTGGTAATGAGGTTCATCAAAGTGCTTTTACCCACATTGGTATAGCCGACTACCGCTACCCTCACGATTCCTTTTCTTCCTTTGCGCTGTGTTTCACCTTGTTTTTCGATTTCACGAAGTTTCTCTTTGAGAAGAGTAATCCTGTTTCGGATATCCCGCTTATCCGTCTCGATCTCTTTCTCACCGGCTCCACCACGGGTAGTGGTACCTCCTCGCTGTCGCTCTAGGTGGGTCCATAGATTGGTCAGGCGGGGAAGCAGGTATTGGAAGCGGGCAAGTTCCACTTGTGTTTTGGCCTGGGCAGTTT
>CBFGUY010000175.1:0-8267 GCA_965651895.1 uncultured Algoriphagus sp.
TATCCTAATTCTGGATTTTATTTTCCACCAATCTGATTCGTACAGCCAATTCTTTATCTGAACTAGCTTGCTTTATCTTATTAAAGCCAATAAAAATTTTGATTAATTCAAGGTGGAAGCTGTTCTCTGTAGTTGGGTGTTATATTTTGATTGTGAGCTAATTACTATGATTTAGCATATGATTCAGCCCTTCGTTAACAAGCAAAGTATGGAATTTCAAGGCTGGACTTGAAAATAAATTTTGTTTTTCCGTTCTCTGCCCCTTTCTTTGCATCATCCTTTCACTTTTAAGTGCTCGGATTTATAAAGAAGAGGCGAGAGACAGGCTCAAAGACCCTCTGGCAACCTGGAAAGTCCAAGGTGCCAATTCCTGCCAAAAGAGATACTCTTTTGGAACTATAAGTTCAATTAAAGATGCACTCAAGAAACATATCACTCCCTTTTCATCTGAACTCAATTCTGTTTAAGCTTTTGGCTTTTACTCCCTGTTGATTTTATTTTGGCCTATTTCGATCATTTCGTTATAGGCTTACTCTTTTATAAAAATTTTCAAACCATAAATCCCTAATAACATGTCAAAAAACCTTCATTTCGATACCCTACAAGTTCATGCTGGTCAGCAAGCAGATCCAACTACCAACTCTAGGGCAGTCCCTATTTATCAGACCACTTCTTATGTTTTTAATTCCGCGGAACACGGGGCAAATCTTTTCGGATTAAAGGAATTCGGAAATATCTACACCCGGATCATGAATCCTACCACGGATGTATTTGAAAATAGGATTGCGGCTTTGGAGGGCGGAGTTGCAGCAGTAGCTACCTCCTCAGGACAGGCTGCCCAATTCCTGGCTTTAAATAACATCATGGAAGCCGGGGATAATTTTGTGTCCACTACTTTTCTTTATGGAGGCACCTATAACCAGTTCAAAGTTGCCTTCAAACGTCTAGGAATAGAAGCACGTTTTGCTAAAAGCAGTGCTCCTGAGGATTTTGAAAGCCTGATCGATGAGCGAACCAAAGCCATTTATCTTGAAACTATAGGTAATCCGGAATTCAACGTTCCTGATTTTGAAGCTATTGCTGCGGTAGCCAAAAAGCATGACATTCCTTTGGTCGTGGACAATACTTTTGGTGCGGGAGGGTTCTTATGTCAGCCTATTAAGCATGGGGCGAATATTGTGACATCCTCAGCTACCAAATGGATCGGTGGACACGGAACATCTATTGGAGGAATCATTGTAGATGCCGGCAATTTCAATTGGGGAAATGGAAAATTCAAGCAATTCTCCGAGCCATCTGAAGGGTATCATGGGCTTAACTTTTGGGAAGTATTCGGAGAAAACAACCCGCTAGGCCTGCCTAATGTAGCTTTTGCTATCAGAGCCCGAGTAGAAGGATTAAGGGATTTTGGCCCTGCCATCAGTCCATTTAATTCATTTTTATTGCTTCAGGGGGTCGAGACACTTTCACTTAGAGTTCAGAAAACAGTAGATAATGCGCTTGAGCTTGCCAAATGGCTGGATAATCATCCATTGGTTCAGAAAGTAAATTACCCTGGATTGCCTTCCTCCCCATACCATTCTCTAGCTAAAAAGTACCTGACCAATGGCTTTGGGGGGGTCTTGAGTTTTGAGCTGAAAGGAGAAAAAGAACAGGCTTCTTCATTGATCAATAATCTGGAATTGATTTCCCACCTAGCCAACGTAGGTGATGCCAAAACACTCATCATCCAGCCAGCGGCAACTACCCATCAGCAACTTTCTGATGAAGAGCAAATCGCGGCAGGGGTGACTCCTACCCTCTTGAGAATCTCATGTGGTCTTGAGCACATTGAAGACATCAAGTCGGATCTGCAACAAGCTTTCGATAAAATCTAAATCAACAAATGAATCTTAAAAGTCAGTACGCTTCGATTACTATGACCCAGGAAATATTCCATTCTAATACACCTTTACCCTTGGAATCAGGAGATAGTCTCCCGGAATTTGATATGTCCTATACTACCTATGGACAACTCAATCCTGAAAAATCCAATGTAATCTGGGTTATCCATGCGCTTACTGGAGATTCTAATGTATCAGAATGGTGGAATGGCTTGGTCGGAGAAGATAAATTCTTCGATCCTGCCGACCATTTTATTATCTGTGCGAATCTTTTGGGATCATGCTATGGCTCTACCCAGCCCTTCAGTGTAAACCCAAAATCCGGTAAACCATATTATTATGATTTCCCTCAGATGACATCCCGTGACCTAGCCCAGGGACTGGAACGCTTGAGGATTCATTTGGAGATAGATTCGATCCATAGCCTGATTGGTGGATCATTGGGAGGTCAGGTTGGCCTGGAGTGGGCATATATTTTAGGACGCAAACTTAAAAATGCCGTAATTCTGGCATCCACCTCCAAGACTAGGCCATGGGTGATAGGTTTCAATGAAACCCAAAGGATGGCGATAGAGTCGGATTGCACCTGGGGTGAGCTTCATGAAGCCGCAGGCCAAAAAGGACTCGAAACTGCTCGTGCCATAGCCATGCTTACTTATAGACATCCTCTCGATCTGACCGCTAAGCAAGTGGACTGTGAAAACGAACTGGATAATTTCAGGGCTTCGTCCTATTTGCGCTATCAGGGTAAAAAGTTAGCCAACCGCTTCAATGCACTCTCCTACTGGACACTCACCAAAACAATGGATTCCCATGACTTGGGAAGAAACCGAGGGGGATTGACTGAGGCTTTGGGTAAAATTGAGGCAAATGTATTAGCCATCGGTGTTGATACAGACCTTCTTTTTCTCCCAGAAGAATCCCAATTCATCAGTCAACATGTGAAAAAAGGAATGTATAAGGAAATCACTGCTACTGCTGGTCATGATGCCTTTCTGATAGAATATGAGCAGCTTTCGTATATACTAAAGTCTTTTTACCTACAACATAAAAATTAATACACAGGTTTTTCCCATAAAAAATCAGAGGCTGTCTTTTAGGAGACAGCCTCTGATTTTACAGACATCCAAAACTATTTCCTGACCCTATTCCACTCTACAGTGCGGCTTACCCAGGAGTCCCCCAAATAACCTGTAACCTCTAATAGGTCTTTCTTCTTCAGATTTAGTTCGCATGTATAAGTTAGGCCTGACTCCGGATCGTAAATCTTCCCATCAGACCACATGCCATCCTTATATTTCAACCCCTCTAAAATGGTCAATCCCATCAGTGGACGATCTCTTAGGCTCGAATCTGAATTGACGATATCCTTTTCTTCATCGGGATTATTTGCATTTTGGATCCAGACTATTTTTCCGATTATCCCATTTTCCATTTCCATGATTTCAATTTGGGCTGTCTTTTCTGTATTGAACCAAATACCGGATATATTAGACTTAGACTGTCCCAAGGCGTGGGTACCTCCCAGGATTAGGAAAATGAGTACTGAAGCAAATTGATAAGTTTTCATAAAAAATGCGTTTGGTGAATCTATATTTGATCAGGTTTTTTACACCTTACTCCCAAAACCATACCTAAGATTGAATGCATTTGGATATTTTCTTTGCTGACACTACACTCCATTTACTACCAGAGAAAGCTGTTTGGATTTCCGAAAGTTCAACTTTATTTATTGCTGATCTTCATTTTGGGAAAGCCGCACATTTCCGGAAAGCAGGAATACCTATTCCTGAACCTGTACATGATTCTGATTTACAATATATTAAGTTACTTCTTGATAAATTATCGCCTAAAGATTTCTATATATTGGGAGACCTTTTTCATAGTGAATGGAATTCGCAATGGGAAGTTTTAAGCCGTTTTTTGGGTAGTTATACTCAGACGAATTTCCATTTGGTCAAAGGAAATCACGACGTTTTACCAGCTCTGGCTTATCGTCAATCCATCTTTAAAATTCATGAAGCGCCAGTCGAATTGGGGAATTTATTGCTCACCCATGAGCCTGAAGATCAGGTGCCATCAGGTAAACTGAATCTTTGTGGCCATGTGCATCCCGGGGTACGCCTGTATGGAAGAGGCCGACAGGTCATAAATTTATCGTGTTTTCATTTTTCAGGAAATAAACTGATACTTCCGGCTTTTGGAAGATTTACTGGACTGGCATTAGTGAAGCAACGGCCGCAAGATCAGATATTTGGGATCAGTGGTGAAAAAGTCATCAAAATCCTTTATCGGGAATAGATTGGCAATATCCTTGGGGAAAGTTACTTTTGAGTAGAATTCACAAGCTATGGCCAACTATCCACGAAAGAAAAAGACACTGGGGCACTTCAAATTTGGAAGTGTGCTTTTCAGTACTACCCTATCCCTTTTTATTGTAGGTCTGTTCGGAGTAATCCTCATTCAGGCAAAGACCCTGACGAGTATGATCCGTGAGAATATTGAGGTCCAGGTATTCTTGGAGAAAAACCTGGAACAGAAAAAGCTTGATGCCATCAGGGACAATCTGTCCAAACGATCCTTTATCCTCCAAAAAGGGGACACGCTTAATCTAAGGTTCGTGTCAGATGAGGAGGCTGCTGCCACTTTTATCGAAAGTACAGGTGAAGATTTCACCCAGTTCCTTGAAGACAATCCTTTGCGCGACAGCTTTGTGTTGACCATTGCGGAGGAATTTCAGACTTCGGAGCAACTAGAAGCAATAGTCACTGAGATCGAAGCCATTCCCGGGGTTTTTGAAGTTTCTTATATGACGGATCTGGTGGATTCCATCAATAAGAACTTACTCAAAGTAAGTATTGTACTCGGAGGATTTATATTGATTTTGATTATTACTGTGGTGATGCTCATCAACAACACCATAAGACTTGCGCTTTTTTCCCAGCGTTTTCTTATCCGTTCCATGCAATTGGTGGGGGCTACCCGAGGGTTTATAAGGAAACCTTTCCTGTCACGGGCCTTTTTGTTTGGGATGTTGGCTGGTGGATTTGCTTCCTTGATTCTTTTTGCACTGGTGAAATATACCCAAGCAAATATCGAGGGCTTTGCGATGCTCCAAAACCAACAATTATTACTCGTTTTATTCGGTATTTTGATTACAGTAGGCGGAATTCTATCCGTTCTAAGTACCTTGCGAGCTGTTAATAAGTATTTAAATATGTCTTTGGACGAACTGTATTAATCTATAATGAGCAAATCTTCTTTTCCTTTTTCCCGCAAAAACTACAAACTGATGTTTATAGGCATAGGCCTTATCATTTTGGGATTCATTATTATCGGCTTAGATGGTGAACCACACGGTAACGGTGTGTTAGGGTTGACTATCGGTCCTATAGTGACATTGGCAGGCTTTGTTTTTCAATTTTACGCGATTTTCGCAAAAACAGAAAGTAACTAAAAGTGGAAATAATTGATGCAATTATCCTTGGAATCATCCAAGGATTGACGGAGTTTTTGCCGGTATCCTCAAGTGGGCATTTGGAATTGGGAAAAGCAATCTTGGGAGAACATAAAATGCCTGCTGAGGGATTGATGTTTACAGTAGTGGTACATTTTGCCACAGCTCTCTCCACAATCGTTGTGTTCCGAAAAGACATAGGAGAAATTCTCAGTGGCTTGTTCAGGTTTCAGTGGAACGAAGAAACTCAGTTTGTCACCAAAATTGTACTTTCTATGATTCCTGCGGCGATTGTGGGAGTTGTATTTGAGGAGCAACTTGAGACTTTATTTGGAGGGCAGATTGTCTTCGTAGGATGTATGCTTGTCCTCACGGCAGTGTTGCTCTATCTGGCAGATAGAGCCAAATTCACGAATCAACCTGTGACGTTTTGGCAAGCAATAATTGTGGGTGTCGCGCAGGCAATCGCCATTCTGCCTGGGATTTCCCGCTCTGGAGCCACAATTTCTACTTCTGTCCTACTGGGTATAGATAAAGGAAAAGCTGCCAGGTTCTCATTTCTGATGGTGGTACCATTGATTTTGGGCAAGATTGCCAAAGATATATTAGGTGGAGACCTTTCTATGGAAACTGAGGGAGTTGGATACCTTAGTGCAGGTTTTTTGGCAGCTTTCATAGCCGGAATTATTGCCTGCACCTGGATGATTAAATTGGTGAAAAACAGTAAGCTAAGCTATTTTTCAATTTACTGCCTTATAGTTGGGATTATAGCAATAGTAGCTGGCTTATATTTATAAGATGCAAGAACCCTACGGAGAAGTATTTCTGATCAACAAACCTCTGGAATGGACATCTTTTGATGTGGTAAAGAAAGTCCGGAATGCCCTTAAAATCAAAAAAGTAGGGCATGCAGGTACTCTGGATCCCTTGGCCACAGGTCTGCTCATCGTCTGTGCCGGCAAAATGACCAAGCAGATTGATAGCTTTATGGGGCAGGAAAAAGAATATACGGGGACATTTGTAATCGGATCTACCACCGATTCCTTTGATCTGGAACAGCCGGTGGTATCCGTGGCGGATCCTTCTTCTGTAACCCTTGATCAGGTAAAAACAGCAGTGGCGGAGCTTACCGGGGATATTCTGCAGGTGCCTCCCATGCACTCAGCGATCAAGGTAGATGGCAAGCGGGTGTATGAATCTGCCAGAAAGGGCAAAGAAGTCAAGATGGATCCCCGTCCGGTGACTGTAAGTGAATTTGAAATCACCAGTTTCGAGAATCCTGTAGTAGAATTCAGAATAGTATGCTCTAAAGGCACCTACATCCGTAGTCTTGCCAGAGATCTTGGCGAAAAATTGGGAGTTGGAGCGTATATGAGTTCACTATGTAGGACAAGAATCGGTAATTTCAAACTTTCAGAAGCACATGAACTTGTAGCACTGATAGAAGAAATCAAATCAAGAACGAATGAAAATCTATGAAGGCTTAGCTGATTTCCCCAGACTCTCCAATGCCGTAGTGACCAGTGGGACTTTTGACGGAGTTCACTTAGGCCATCAGAAAATACTTCATCGTATAAGGGAATTGGCCCGCTCGATCAATGGAGAGACCGCATTGATCACTTTTTGGCCCCACCCCCGATTGGTTCTTTACCCCGAAGAACATAACCTCAGGCTATTGAGCACTTTTGAGGAAAAAGCCAAACATTTGCGTCAGTTTGGAATAGATCATCTGATCACCATCCCCTTCACCAAGGAATTTTCCCAACTCAGTTCCAAGGAATTTATAGAGACAGTTTTGGTGGACACGATCCAGACAAAGAAACTGGTTATAGGTTATGACCACCGCTTTGGCAAAAACCGTGAAGGAAGTTTTGAATACCTGAAGGCCCATCATGAGGAGTATGGTTTTGATCTGGAAGAAATATCCAGGCAGGATGTGGAAGACATAGGTGTTTCCAGTACAAAAATCCGCCATGCATTGGAAACGGGTGATATTTCTACAGCAATTAATTATCTGGGAAGGCCCTACGAATTGAATGGACTGGTAATAAAAGGCCAGCAGATCGGGAGATCCATAGGTTTTCCTACCGCCAACATCCATATCCCCAATGATTATAAACTAATACCCAAAGATGGCGTTTATGCAGTAGAGGCTCTGGTAAACGGCGCCCTGTATAAAGCCATGCTGAATATAGGAAACCGGCCAACTGTCAACGGTACGCAAAAAACAGTCGAGGCGAATTTATTCGATTTCCAAGGCGATCTCTACGATAAGCAGATCACAATCTACTTCAAAGCCTTTCTTAGAGAGGAACGGAAATTCGACGGACTGGAAGCATTGAAAAACCAACTTTTCATAGATCAGAAAAATGCCAAGAACTTGCTATAAACCCAAAAAATATGATCAACAAAACTGTAAAAAATGCCTATGATGCAGTAGCGGACATTCCCAGCGACTGCATGCTGATGATGGGAGGATTTGGTCTGTCAGGCATTCCGGAAAATTGCATTTCAGCCCTTCTCGAAAGACCTATTTCAGGCTTGACTATCGTGTCAAACAATGCCGGAGTGGATGACTTTGGAATAGGGCTCCTCCTCAAAAAGCGGATGGTCAAAAAAATGATCTCTAGCTATGTGGGGGAAAATGCGGAGTTTGAGCGACAGCTACTCAGTGGGGAACTAGAAGTGGATCTGGTTCCCCAAGGCACCCTCGCTGAGCGAGTGCGGGCTGGAGGTGCGGGCATTCCAGCATTTTTTACTCCCGCCGGTGTAGGAACTGAGGTAGCTGAAGGTAAAGAATTACGTGAATTTGACGGGAAAATGTACTTGATGGAATCTTGGCTCAAAGCGGATTTTTCTATCGTCAAAGCCTGGAAAGGTGATACGGCAGGTAACCTGATATTCAAAGGTACCGCCAGGAATTTCAA
>CBFGUY010000176.1:0-8167 GCA_965651895.1 uncultured Algoriphagus sp.
TAGTGAGAGTTTACTCCAATGCTACTGAGCCGATCGAGAAAGTCTCTTTGATCTCGAACGTACTTCCCAAAACGAAGTAGTTAGAAAGTAAAACAAGGCATTTTGAGGAGGCTGTCTCATTAAGTAGGTTTTCTTGTCAGGCTGAGCGAAGTCGAAGCCTTTAATGCGCTAATTAAGCCCATTTCGACTTCCTGCCCTCCGGGAGGCGGGCGCTCAATGTGACAATTATGAATTATGAGACAGCCTCTTTTTCTATAGATGTAAAATGGTCTTCAATTTCCACAATCGGGGTGTTTTTTTTACGTAATTACCTGACTGTCAGTGATAGTGATCAGTCCAGTTTATTGGGTGTTTTGGATTATATAGCTAACTGAATGGTGCTTTAGTCTTTCTTTCCTTCTAAGGCTAGTACCATCGGGTTTCCGATCTGATTTTTGGATCAGCTCATTTTAAGAAACTTACCTTTTACCTGTGGATTTTGCCTTTTCATTAAAATCAAGGCAAAGGTCTATCCAAAATTCAAAATCTTCTTGAGTGGCAAAACCTGACGGCTGTACATAGCAGTACCCTTTATACTCCTTTCCTTTCATGATCATCGGGAGGAAGCCGGTCTTGGATGCCAGTTTTCCGGTCATTTCGGGGGCAAAGCGGCACATCAAATTGTCATCGGACACATTGATGCACATTTTTCCATTGATCATAAATGCCAACCCGCCAAACATTTTCTTTTCCTCAATTTTAAGTTTTGGAAGGTGCACTAAATATGCTCTTACCCTGTCTGCAAGTTGATGATCATAAGCCATAATAAATCCTTTAGATTCTTCATCTATTTTATTTTTAACCACAAAGACGGATGGACTCCGCCACCGTCTTTGGGACGGCCATGTACTCCGTTGCCTCGAATATAGACATTGCCCCTGGCATTGACACTAGCTGATGTCCGTCCATAGTAGCCGGGTGAACGAAGCCGCCACCAATGGTACACGTTGCCATATTTCGCCTGACGCTTATGGTCGTTTTCGTCTGATATCAGCCACTTCTGTTTGCCTTTTATTTGTAAATGCTCATTACTGTCGCCAAAATATTTGCAAACTTCTTCAAGGCTAAGCAAAAATATCTTGTCCATCGTGTCCACATCTCCCTTAGTTCCGAACCAAGGGTTGTCAGGGTTGCGGTTTACAACTACCAATATTTTTTCTTTTTCTGCCTCTTTAAATGAATGGTAAAATTCATTATTTAGGTATCGCCTCAACTCACTCTCTTCCCAGGTGATGTCAACAAAATTTTTATGGTACCATTGCGATGCTATGATGTCTTTGGTGATTATCAGCGCACTGCCACCCTTAACATCCAGCACCTGCCATATAATATTGCCAAAAGTTATTTTATGGTCTATTTTCATTATTCCTCAATTCTTGTATTCGGTCTTCGATTAAGTCCACCGAAATACAAAGTGCTTTGATTCTTCTCGTAAGCAACGTTTTTTGGGATGAATTATCTTTAAGTTTGAGTAAGGATTTTTCACACTTGCTTATGGTAGAAACGAGTGCTTCTTTTGCTTCTTCCAATTCACCTGTTGTGTAAAACTTCATCCTAATAATCTGTTTAGCATTTTTTCGTAAAGACAATTAACGTCTTTTACATATCCCCCATTTCATTCAGCAAATTACCCTCGGTATCCTCGAAAACCGCATATACCATCTTGATTTCCGGAATTTCGGTTTTTGCCTCTATCAATTTGCCCCCTGTAGCCAGAATTTCAGTTAGTGTCTGATCGATATCATCTTTTAAAATTCCGTTTCAAAAAAGAAAGTCCTGACTTCATCCACCCATAACTCGGGTACCTCTATCGCTGCGAAATGTCCTCCTTTGGCCAGCTTGACAAAGCGCTTTACATTTACCATGCGCTCTGCCCATTCACGGGGTACGGGGGCGTCTCCGGGAAATGCCGCAACCCCCGTTGGTATGTTGACTTTTTCCACGGGCTTTGGCCCATATTCGGTATAACTGTCACGGGCGTTTACGGCATAATAGCGAACGGAGGTGTTGATGGTTTGGGTGATCCAGTAAATCATCACATTGGTAATCAGCTCATCTTTGGTGAAGCGTCCTTCTATGTTTCCATTGTGGTCAGACCAGGCATGGAATTTCTCAATGATCCAGGCGGCCAAGCCCACCGGGCTGTCGTTGAGCCCGTAGCCCAGTGTTTGGGGCTTGGTGGATTGTATCATGTTATAGGCACCTTCCGACATCCACCATTGTTGTATAAACTGTCCAAATTCTTGTTCGGCCTGGCTCATACTTCCCCAGTCTTCTGTGCCATTGGGGTAGCCCACATCGGTGAGGTGGATGGCTTTTACGGATTCGGGAAATTGGTTGGCCAATGATTTGGTCACCCCACTACCTACATCTCCTCCAGCGGCATAGAATGTTTCATAACCAAGTGTTTCTGTCATTAATTTGACCCAAAGCCCTGCTACTTCATCCTCCGGTAAGACTGTTTTGTCAGAAAACCCAAAACCCGGTACGGAAGGTACAATCACATCAAAGGACTGTTCAGCTTTTCCCCCGTATGCTTCCGGGTCGGTGAGCATGGGGATGACTTTGTAATATCGGAAAAATGAATCCGGCCAGCCGTGGGTAAGGATAAGCGGCTTGGGATTGGTGCCTTTGCCTTTTACATAAACAAAGTGGATGTCAACACCATCGACTTTGGCTTTGAATTGAGGGAATTGGTTCAGCATGGCTTCCTGCTTCCGCCAGTCATAGCTGTTTTGCCAGTAATTCATCAATTCTTTCAGGTAGGTGGCATTGGTACCAAAACTCCATTGGTCTCCCTCCGGGTTGTCTGTCCATCGGGTCATTTTAAGGCGGGTTTTCAGGTCTTCCAATACGCTTTCCGGTACTTCGATCTTAAATGGTATCATAGTTTGTGTTTTCATAGATTTATCATTTTTTAGGTCTTGACTTTTAATGGTTGTGCTACATGCTACAAATAACAGGAGTATAAATAGTGGCCTCATGTGATGATCTTTTTATAAATTATTGTTGAACAAAATTAAGTACAGCGTCTAAAGTGTTCGGTACACTTAATTCGGAAATAATGGTACTTTTTTCTGTTTAGGTCGATGGGTAACTTTTTGATAGCCTCCCATATCGATGTTTTGCCTGGCATTGGTGAGTGTGGACAACAACACCAAAAAAGGCATGCTCCACCTCGACCAAGTGGATTCTTTTGCCAATTGATATTCCTTTCTCATTTTCCATAAGATGAAAGCACTTTCCAGGGTTTTTGGATTTTCCCCATTTCGGTTGCTCGCATTGATCATTTCCCTACCAAACCACTGCATGTTGAGGGCAGGTGTGAAGCTGACCTTAAACTTCATTTCGAAATTATTGGGGTTGAAAAAGGAATGGGGTATACTTTGTAAGCCGCAATGTGATCGAAGATTATCCGGTACGGATAGATTATGAAATCACCGACTACTGCAGGAGTTTTCAGCCGATTATTGACCTGATGATTGATTGGGGAAAGAAGCACCGGGAGTACCTGAAATCAGTAGGGAAGGATAATCAGTGATCCTGATTTGTTTGTTGAAAGCGTAAAAAAATCAGTTAGACCTGTACTCCAAAGGGGTCTTTCCTGCATTTTTCTTAAAGAACCTGACAAAATAGGAGGCCTCTTCGTACCCCAACCAATAAGCGATTTCATTGACTGTCATGTCTGTTTGTTTGAGCAGGCTTTTGGCTTCCAATAGGATGTGTTCATTGATCAATTCTTTGGCAGATTTACCTGTGGTGGCCGTTAATACCTCACTTAGATATTTAGGTGTCAGGTTGAGAAGTGAGGCGAAATACCCAACTTCTTTGCTTTCAAGAAATTTTTGGGCGAGCAGGGTTTTGAATTTTTGTGTCACCTGTTCTTGTACAGAAATATTGTTTCCGGCAGGTGATACCTTGTGGAACTGTTCTACAAGTTTCATCAGGGAAAAAATCAGCCCAGATATTACTTGTGGGTTATCTTGAAAAGACCGGATGGTATGAAACAGTCCGGTTATTTTTTCCCGGTCGACTTGGGACATTCGGATCACATGTTTGCCCCCATGAAGGAAAAATGGAAGGGTTTTCCATTTGTTAGGGCTTAATTCCATAAGCAGTTCATCGCTGAAATAAATGGTTTCGTTTTTCAGCGCATATAAGCCATCCCATTGGGTGATGATTCCCGGCCCTACAGTAATAAGACAACCCTCATGAAGCGTAAATTCTGAACTTCCAATCCTGCACTTGCTTTCTCCTGATCCAAAATTATAGCCAATACCGTAATGTGAAGTCCTGAATGGAAAATCCACTCGTAGCTGTCGGTAGGTGTCCTGATCGGCCAGAAGGTATTTTTCTGAACTTTGGTAGCTTGTCTTTTCCTTTATGGCTTGATAAAAATTATAGGTTCTAAGCTTCATAAATACTATGGTTCGTCCCTGCCGATAAAACGCTCTTTACCGAGTAGAAACCGGATTGCCCGAGCTACATTTCTGTCAATGCTTTCTTCGGTTTTTAAGAATGATATATAGCGTATGATTTCATTTTGCAGAGAAGGAGGCAGTCCGTCAAAAACTTTCTTGGCCTCACTGTTTTCGCTTAATGCTTTCAGCAGTTTCGGATGGGGTTCTATTTTACGGATTTCCGGATCATAGCAGATCGAGATATCTATTATTTCCCCGATCCGCTCCGTAGATTTCTCCAGCATTTCCAGATTGATATACAGTCTCCATTCTCCTTGGTATTTCATCAATGTCTGCCGGAATGTTTTGCCATTCACAGTTCCTTTTACCGGGATAGGGCTTTTGTCCTTATTTGCCTGTTCAAATATCCTATTCAAAATTTCGCTGGGGACAAAGACGAATGGGTTGATTCCGATCAGATCTAATTGTGCTGAGAAGGAGAATGTTTCTAACTCATTTAGCTGTTTCATTATAGATAGCTTGCTTCCATACCTAAATTTATGGCTAAAGCTACTAGTTGATGGGCTTAGCACCAGTTTATTTCCCCCATTTCTTCTCAAATAATTTCTTTGTCATCAGATTAAAATCATCACTGAAGATCTGATCGATTTTTTGGTTGCCAATATCATAGATAAAAGAAACTATTTCATCGTCTCCATCAAATTTTTTGTCCTTATTACTGTCCTTAAGGGTTTGGATCAAAATCTTGTTCGATTCATTGATTGTCTGCCAATGAATGAGATCCAGGTTGTCAGGCGATGCTTGTTTGAATCCTTGGCCGGAAATGTCTGAAATAAATAAGTATTTCGGGTCATCAACATCTAGTTTACCATTCTGATTATAGTCTTTGGTAGTTATCGAATAGTAGATATGCGAATCACTTTTTCTTTCTTTTTGCCCGGAATGAGTATAAGCCCCATTATTTGTACTTATTGAGTTTATAAGCATTTTTAAATCTTCAGAAAGAAGTCGCGTTTCTTTAGTATGCGTATTAAAAAATGCGGCATTCCAATAAGCATACTGCCGTCCATAACTACTGCTTTTAAAACCATATTCTGTTTCTTCCAGCTTTTCATGAGTCAAAGGGTAAAGAACCCAATCTGAACTGTCAAGAACGATAGGGCTGTCAAACTGTAAATTGATTTTATTATAAATTGAGTTTTCGGATTCAACAGTTGGTTGTGACATGGAATCCTCAAAACTATCTTTAGGCTTTTCACTGCATGCCCATAGCACAAACCCGACTAAGCTTGAAAATACTAGTTTGTTCATATCTCTTGTCAGTTCTTAAGATTGATTAAAATGGGATTCAGTATAATGACGATAGACCCTTAAAGCAGCGGTAGATTATTAAAGATTTGTCATCAAAGCTTACTCCTGACTTCTTAAAGATACATACTTTTAGAATTTCTGACTGTCTGCAGGATCAAAGATTCTGTGGTATTAATGTTGATGTTCAGGTGACAACTAAGCAACTGTTCTTAAACGCAAAGCTGCTTATGTATTTGTCCCATAGGGATATCTGGTGGGTAGAAACAGACGATGGGTTCATTAAGGGTGTCCATAGTAACGCCTGGTGAAAGTAGTTTTACAGCGAATTTTGAAAATGAAGGATTGTATTCGTGGATAAGAATTGATGTCCACCAAACGTACCTACAGAACGAGATCATATGGCTTCAATCGGATCAGTCCTACAGGCGGGGACTTGGTTTGTCTGTTTTAAACCGCAAAGTTCACAAAGATTTACGCAGAGAACACAGTTACCATATACACTAGTTGAGAAGAAATAGAGGGCTGAAAGCCCGAATTATTAAAGCCCAGTCCACGAGGGCTGGGCAAAAGACATAGACCAAAGCCCGCCCATAGCTCTGAAGGAGCGGAATCCTTTCGGAAATTGACCTATTCTGAAAATGGATATGTTGATCAAAACCAGGAATAAAATAGTCAGGGGGGCTAGTGATGCTTTTCGCCTGAGTGTGTGTCCCTACTCATATCAAACGGGGTGGTTTGTAGACACAAACCATTGCGAAAGAACGATGTTATTAGTGTTAGCGTCATTGCGGGAGTTAACATTAGGGCTAACAACCGTACAAAAGAGAAATATCAGAAATTGTTCTTGGAACCGTTATCATGTTTTCCTTGACCAGCTTGCCTTGTCATGGCGGGGAGTAGAAAGATCCTCGACTCTGCCCGGACTTACTTCAATTTCGCAACATCAAAATGTCTTCACAGCTAAAGCCCGTATCTCGAAGTTTCCACCTCTTCTAGTATATCTTTTGCATGGCTCAACAACCCAATCTGCTGAATGCATTCTGTGAAGTTCCATTGCATTGCCGATACTATACTGTGCATCGCCAGTAAGGTTCGGTTCATTTCTGCATGATTAACAGCCATTTCAGTGATCCTTTTTTTGGCGGACTCATATCCCTCCTTTTGGTAAACCCCAAGTATCTCGACAGCATTTTCTTCAGGTGTAATGATACGTGTTTTTGGCTGATAACCCATTTGTCTGATCATAGCTTCTGCTAGTCTCCAGGTGGACCATGGGTTTTGCCCTGTGATCAGATTTTGGTCACTCACTACGTTTTCCAAATACATATTGCCTTCTTTGAAATTGGCCCCACTTTCAATCAGCCTGTCTTCCAACAGAAAAGGGAAAATGCTTTTGGCATCAGGAATCAGAAAGAGTTCTTCTTTATTCGTGAAACCGCTAACGGACTTACCCATTAACAAAGGCTTTCCACCTTCCACTTTAACGTTCACCAAAGCGGCAGGACCATGGCAAACTGCACCTATTACCTTGCCTGACTGATAGTAGGAACTGACAATTGACTGGATATGGGGGTTTTCAGGAAAATCGTACATCGCCCCCTTTCCACCGACAAAATAGATGGCTGAATACAGTGAACTGTCCACTTCAGACATAGCTAATGTGTTTTTTGTCTTTAGCTGGGCGACAGGGTCATTGAGAAAGGCAAAATCGTACACCCCCATGTCTTCATCATCAATGATGACAGGCGGTTCACCGCCTTTTGGACTGGCCACATCTACTTCAAAGCCGTTTGCCTGGAAGACATAGTATGCCCGTGATAGTTCTGTGAGCTCATATCCTGTGGCTTTACCGCTTGCGCCCATTGTTTCTGTGCTGGTAACTACGGCGAGGATCCTCCCTCTGTTTTTAATTTTGTTTTCGCTTAGATAGGGGAGCGATCCGGTGACCGTTAGACTGATAGCATTCTCGGCATCTGGTTTTGGGATCAGGCTGATAAACCAATACCCAAAGGCAAAAAGCAAGAAGGTCAATCCTAGTATGGTAAGTAATACCCATTTCAGTGTTTTTTTGAATAGTGACATTTTCTCTCTATGATTTTGAGCAAAACAACCAGACAAGTGTTTCTAATCCTTCCTAAATGATCATTTCGAAAAAGCAAAAGATCATTCTGTCAAATCCTGTCTGTATGCCTGGGGTGTCTTGCCCGTCTTTTTTTTGAAGGCACTATTGAAACTGGAAATACTATTGAACCCTGCTTCATATGCAATGGTGGAGATTGTATAATTGTTGTAGCTGGGATCTTTGAGCAATTGAATGGCATATCCCACCCGGAAGTTGTTCACAAATGCGTTGAAGTTTTTCTGACTCTTCAGGTTGATTACCATAGAAAGCACCT
>CBFGUY010000177.1:0-8113 GCA_965651895.1 uncultured Algoriphagus sp.
AAATTCTTTGGCAAAGTCTCGGCGCTCTTATCGTAAACACCGGAGAGTTGATCTCCATATGCTTCTTTGATAGCCTGTGCAATTTCCTTTAGATGGGCATGCATACCTAATTGATGCGCCTGTATTACTGCCGTGCCATTGTAGTAATCAACGATCAATCCGGGCAGTAAATCACCTTCGCCATGGATCAACCGGTATACATTGGTGTCCTCATTGTCAGTAAGTCCCAGGCTTTTTCTTAAAGAAAGTGCTGAAGCAATTTTCTCATTCCAAAATTCCTGATCGATTTCCCGCTCCTCGAAGGAAATGATTCTAACCATGATGGAGCCTTCGGCAAAATGGCCTATACCCAAAAACTCGCCTTTAGAAGAGGCCACGGAAACCAGTTGGCCATTTTCAAGATCCGGATCTTTTAGGAAAATTGCTCCGGAGAATACCCAATGATGTCTTCTTTTCAGAGAGATCTCTTTGCCGTGTTTGAGTATGATTTTAGGATAATTCATGCGTAAATTGAGGTTTGTTGGGGAAAAGCAGACTTCCTGCCATCATAGCGATGGCACTGGCAAGCAATCCGTAAAGGTGGGAAGAAATTTCGGGCTCAAACTTGTCAACGATCAAATAGGTGAGCATTCCTATGACCATAGAGAGTACGGCGCCTGTCTTAGATGATTTGTTCCAATATAATCCTGTAGTAAGAGGAACAAAAAGAGAAACTAGCAAAAGAATAGATGCGCCTGCTACCAATTCATAAATGTTGGCGTCCTGCAATGCCATCAGTACCGACACCAAGGCTACCGCAAGTACATTCACCCGTAAAATCCATAAGAGATGGGTATCAGCCAATTTTTGTTTGAAAAGCGGTTTAATGAGGTTTTCTGAAATCAAAGCAGCCGGAGCCAAGACGCCGGAGCTGGCAGTGCTCATAATTGCCGAGATCAAAGCTCCGAAAAAAATGATCTGTACGGGCAACCCTCCATGTGCCAGTACCATGGAAGGCAGCAGCATTTGTTGGTTTTCTAGATAAAGCTCGGGGTACAGTACTTTAGCTCCCAAAGCAATAAACAGCGGAAGCAACCCAAATGTAAGGTAAAAAGTGCCTGCCAGGTATGTGGATTGGACTGCTACTTTCTCTGACTTGGAGGACATCACCCGCTGATAGATATCCTGACTGGGGATACTTCCCAATCCAAGAATTACCCAAGCTCCGAAGTAATTGATCCAGGAATTGAACCCGGGATCAGGAAAAAACTGAAAACTTTCCGGTGGAGCCGAATCCAGTATGATAGAGATTCCTCCTGCTTCTTTTGTCACCAGCACGGACACTACGATTAAGCCCAGCACAATCATGATGGTCTGGATAAAATCTGTAATGGAAATTGCCCACATTCCTCCCAGAAAAGTATAGATCACAACGATCCCGGCAGAGAGCAGAATTCCTTCAGTCATACTCAGGCCAGTCACAGTGCCGAGAATCAGGCTTAGCGCTACCAGCTGGGCAGCGACGTAACCGAAGAATACCGGAACCATAAATACAGTGGAAAGAAATTCTACTTTATCGCCATAGATTCTTTTGAAAACATCCCCGATGGTAAGCACACCCATTCTGTACATGGGGCGCAGGTAGAACATACCGAAAAGTATCAGACAAAGCGCTCCCCCAAACGGATCTTCAATCACTCCCTGAAGTCCTTCTTCCAGGTAAACAGAAGATGCTCCAAAGATCGTTTCGGAGCCAAACCAGGTGGCAAATAATGCTGAGGCCGAAAGGAATAAAGGGAGCGAACGACCTGCCAAAACAAAGTCTTTCGATCCCTTTACAAATTTGGAAGCCCAGGCTCCCACGGCAATTGTAATCGCCAGGTATATGATTATTGCAGTGAGTAGCAATGAACCAAGATTAAGCTTTGGCGTACATTTTTTCTCTCAACGCCTTGATTTCCTCACTTTCCAAATAAGCTTCATAAGGCATTCTTCGATCAATAGTCCCGTTAGGAGTGAATTCCACGATACGGTTAGCGGTAGATTGTACAAAGGCATGATCATAAGATGTCATCAGCACTGTGCCGGTGTAGTCAATGATGGCATTGTTAAATGCTGTGATAGACTCAAGATCCAAGTGGTTTGTCGGCTCATCCATTACCAGTAGGTTTGGATTCTGAAGCATCATCTTGGAGATCATACAGCGGACTTTTTCTCCCCCTGAAAGCACTGAGCATTTTTTCAGGGATTCTTCTCCCGTGAAAAGCATTCTGCCCAAGAAAGTCCTTACGTAGGCTTCTTCCTGATTGCCTGAGAATTGTCTTAGCCAATCGATCAGCGAAAGATCAGATTTGAAATATTCAGAGTTGTCATTTGGCAAGTATGCCTTGTTGATGGTTACTCCCCACTTGTAGCTTCCTTTGGATGCCGGGATCTCTTCCATGATGACTTGGAAGAATTTGTTGACTGCCTGCTTGGTCTTGGATATAAAAGCAATTTTATCGCCTTTGTCCACCATCAGGTTTACATCAGTGAAGTAAGTCACCCCATCGGCTTTCAGCTCCAGGTTTTCTGTCATGAAAATCTGATCTCCGGCTTCTCTTTCCGGTTTGAAAATAATGCCCGGATATTTTCTCATCGAAGGCTCTATCTCATCGATATTCAGTTTCTCGATCATCTTCTTTCGTGCTGTTGCCTGCTTGGACTTGGCTACGTTGGCAGAGAATCGGTCGATAAATGCCTGCAATTCCTTTTTCTTGTCTTCCGCCTTTTTATTGGAATCAGAGCGCTGCTTCAGGGCAAGCTGGGAAGATTCGTACCAGAAGGTATAGTTACCGGAGTATATTTTGATCTTACCAAAATCTATATCCACGATATGCGTGGCTACCGAATCGAGGAAGTGTCTGTCGTGAGACACTACGATTACAAGGTTTTTAAAATCCAGGAGGAAGTTTTCCAACCAGGCTATGGTAGAAGCATCCAGGTCATTGGTAGGCTCATCTAGTATCAGGATATCCGGATTGCCAAACAAAGCCTGTGCAAGCAATACCCGCACCTTCTGATTACCGGCCAGATCTTTCATCTGCATGTAGTGCAGTTCTTCAGATATGCCTAGTCCCGAAAGCAATGCGGCAGCGTCTGACTCGGCGTTCCAGCCGTCCATTTCTGCAAAATCAGCTTCTAATTGTGAGGCACGAAGTCCATCTTCTTCCGAGAAATCTGCCTTCATATAGATGGCGTCTTTTTCTTCCATGATGGCAAAGAGTGTTTTATGCCCCATCAGTACCGTTTTCAATACTTCTACTTCGTCAAAACCAAAGTGATTTTGGCTCAATACCGCCATACGCTGGCCGGGAGTGATGCTGATTCCTCCGCTGGTACTCTCCATCTCACCGGAAAGGATCTTCAAAAAAGTTGATTTTCCGGCTCCGTTTGCCCCGATCACACCATAGCAGTTGCCTTGGTTAAATTTTAGGGAAACTTCATCGAAAAGGGTTCTTTTTCCAAATTTAAGGGAGAGATTATCTACTGATATCATATATTCTTTCTAAATATTTGTAAACCAGTTGATTGTTCGCTGGTTTTACTAGTGGTGTTTCAGATTATGAATTAGCTTTTTTTGGTTACTATATCCAAAACCTATGATAGGGAGGATGAGATGAGCTAAATAGCTTGCAAAGGTACGGGTTAGTAAAAGAAAAGCCAACTCTATCAGGAGTGGGTTTTGGATTAAGGATTAGATACTATTCAAGAATTCATTTCTTTACTTAGTGCAATCCTAGAAGTGAGGGTGGCATTTCCTATCCCTTTGTTTAATTATCACGTACCTATTGAGGTTTATCGTTTTTCCATATGCCTATTCCTATTCTGTAAGCTATGTATGTTGTTGAAAATAGTTGCATCAACAGAGATTGATAAACAGGTTCTTATGATTTTTTTGGCTAATCAACTCTTGATGTTCCATAAATCTTAATCATAGTATGCTACAAAAATCATATGACCCGGAAGCGAAGAGTGAAGAAATCAGCAGGGAATAATATAAAGTGTTAGTATCCGAAGGGTGCGCTGATATCTTTGTAGAAAGCAGGTTCTCCTCTTTAAGCAATTAAAATAGTAGTATGCATAATTGGCTCTTGTTACTCGCATTTGCTGCTTTGTTTGCAGGTGGTTTTCTGTTAAGAAAACTGTGGCTGGGAGCATTGATGGGATGTATTGTCCTGATACTTGGAAAATTGCTCTTTACTGAAGGAGAAATCTTGACGCCATTGGCAAATGGTGCTATTGTTTCAGTGGAACTGATTCTGCTTCTTTTTGGAGCCTATCTTTTTTACAATACCTTGGAATCCCGCGACCACTTTGGAGGTTTTGTAAAATCAAGCGCTGCCTTTTCTTCCAGACTTACGATGGCCATACTGTTGTGCTGGTTTCTGGGAAGCTTTATGGAAGGGATTGCCGGTTTTGGAATTCCGGCTATGCTGATCGCCCCGCTCATGTTGGCAGTAGGATATAGGCCGCTTACCAGTGTAGTACTTCCTCTGGCTGCTGATACCACTGCGGTGACCTTTGGGGCATTGGGCACCCCCTTCAAAGTCGGATTGGATATCTATTCCAATAGCCCTGAGATACAATTTACGGTAATTATGAATGTATTGCCCGCCCTTACCGTCCCGATGGGATTGGCTTGGCTGTACAGCAAAACCGAACAGGAAAAGATAGCTTGGAAAACTGAATGGAAGATGCTGGCATGGGCGGGGATTTGCTTTGTTTTTCCTTATGGAGTAGTTGGGCAGTTCAGCGTAGAATACCCATCAGTGGTCGCTGGCTTGATAGGAATGGTTCCCTTCTTATGGCTGTCCGTACCAAAAAAGGAGAGACCTCCTACACGGGTTTGGTTAAAGACATTTTATCCATATCTGTTATTTGTAGGTATGCTTATTCCCGCAAAATATTTGTTGGGAAGCGTTGAATTCACTTTCGGAGAGGATCTCAAGGCATTTTCATTGTACCAGCCGGGGCTTGTGTTTATCGTTGCAGCGATGTTGTACTTATTCACTACTTCCCAACAAAACAAATTTTTGTATTTGGAAAAACAGGCGAAAGGCACCCTCTCACGCATTACGATGCCCATTTTTACCATTCTTTTTCTTGTTTTCTTCGCACAGCTACTTCGCCAAAATCTGGAAATGTCAGCTGGGCAGGTCTTTGCGGAAGCTTCGGATGTAGCCTCATTGGCTTTCGTGTCTTTGGCCGGGGTATTGGGGACTTTTATCACCGGCAGTGCGACCATGAGTGTGTTGTTGTTCAACAGTTCAGTTATGACATTATTTCCTTCGGGAGATCCCCTTTATCTTAGACTTGCTTTGCTGCTCTCAGGCGCAGCTATAGGAAATGCGATATCCTTTCAAAACATTGTGATGGTGCAATCGGTAGTGGCCCAGCCTGTCAGTACATCCGAAGTGCTTTTAAAAAACCTGAAATTTGTTCTTATATATCTTATAGTGGTGTTTATGGAGGGAGTGGTTATTTCTTATCTGTTTACTTAGGAGGATTTTATATGAGGACTTTGGCAATAACGTACATTCTACTTCTAGTTGGGACTAGCTCATATGCACAACAGGCAGGCTTTTGGACAAGCTTTTGGGATGATACGGAAGAAAATTTTGGTTTCAAGGACGAAAACGGGCAAATCGTAATCCAACCCAAATTCGGTTTTTTCTCTTTTGTCAACAGACTTGAGCATGTGTTTATTGCTTCCGAATTCAAAGATGGGAGTCTCGATAGTTATTATTTGACAAAATCAGGAAAGGAGTTTGCAAGGGATAGTATCTATTCTTTTGACAATACTCCTGATTGTGAAAGCGAAGGCTTTATTAGATTCAGAGACCGTAAATCAGATAAAGTCGGGATGTTCGACAGAAATGGGGATGTTGTGATTCCCGCTGTTTACGACGACCTGTCACAAGTGAAGAATGGACTCGTCACGGCACTGAAAGACAAAGAAAAAAAGTTTTGGGATGAGCATGAACATTCAGGCTGCAACCATTTCAGTTGGATAGGAGGCAAAACAATGCTGATCGACACGACTAACCGCGTGTTGATCGAGAACTTTACCGATACCTTATACCTTGACCTTTATTCCCACCGGCAGCAGGATTTGTTGGAAGAAAAGCCCAACAGAGAATATTTCCAGGGTGTGGATGGGAAATTCCATTCATTTGTAAACTATGAATCAGATTTTTATCAATGGTTGAATCAAGCCATACTTGATGACTTTACTTTAGCGAATCTACAAGCGGGTACGGCGGATAACCTGGTTTTTTGGAAAGAGGGGGAAGGCTGGGTTAGCAGACCAAGTGAAAGCATACTCGAAAAGAATTTTCTCCTCATACAAGACGCACTTTCTCTAAGACAAATTCAAAATCAGGATTTCTTTATTACTATTCAAGGTCTTAATCGATACATATTCGACGCAGAAGTTTATGATAGTTATTTCGATAACTGTGGTCAAGCACTTACTGGAAAACATCCTGTAATGGCGGTGATTATCAGTCACCAAATTGGAGATGAATTTTACCAGGATCATTTTGACTTTCTAAAAACAGAAAATGGATACAGATTGATTAGTATGACTTTGAGAAGTGGAATGATAGCAGACTAGGTGAAATCTCAAACAAGTTATCAGTGTATGGGAAAGAAGGATGGGGGTACTTCCTTCGAAAAAAGAGGGAGTTGGCTATAATGACACCATCCCTCGGTTGCAATTATTTATGTGCTTTCGAACGGATACTCAAACTAAGAATTCTATATAATATTTATTTTATACCGTGTTTACTGAATTTGTAAATTCATGACACTCTTTTGAAATTAGGATAAAATGACTGGAGTACCTTTTGATTTTTGGATGTTTTTAGCCGGACTTGGCATTTTCCTTTTTGGGATGAGCCACTTGGAAGACGGTATTAAGGGTCTGGCGGGGAAATCATTCCAACGCTTTATCAAGCGTTTTACCAATCGAAGCTGGAAGGGTATTTTGACCGGAACATTTGTTACCGCAATCCTGCAAAGCAGTTCAATGGTGACATTGCTGGTTCTTGCTTTTCTCGGCACTGGGATGCTAACCTTAAAGAGTGCGCTTGCGGTTGTTCTTGGTGCAAATCTGGGAACGACCATCACAGCCTGGATTGTAGCTGCTCTTGGTTTTAAAATGAACATAGCCGATTTTTCATTCCCGTTTCTGGCGGTTGGGATTTTGTCTTATTTGTTCTTAGAGAGTAGACCTGTTCTAAAAAATATTGGTGGTTTTTTAATTGGGTTTGGACTGTTGTTTTTGGGTCTTGATTTTATGAAAGACTCGCTTGATGCAGTTGCTGAACAGCTAGACCTTTCCGCTTTTTCAAAGTATGGACTTTGGGCTTTTTTACTTTTAGGATTGGTAGTTACTGCATTAATACAATCAAGTTCTGCTATGATTGTAATTATTCTGAGTGCGCTGAATGCAGGCTTGATCGATGTCTATCAGTCTTTTGCTATGATAATCGGTGCCAATATGGGGACGACTTCTACTTTATTGCTCGGGTCTATAGGAGGCACAGCAGATAAAAAACGGCTTGCAATCGCAAATGTGATGTTTAATTCGACTGCGGGTATCATCATTTTTTTGGTTTTGGAACCACTAGTGGACGGTGTCTATTCTTTTTTCAAAATGACTGATCCCTTGATGGAGCTGGTGTTGTTAAACACCCTTTTAAATCTTGCGGGAATTTTACTCTTTTTGCCGTTTTTGGGTGTTTTTCAGAAATTTTTGAAGAATCGTTTCAAAAGCGCTGAACCTGGAGGTGAAACGCTCTATATAAAAAATATTACTGCAGAATTCCCCGATGTAGCTCTTAAAGCAATCAGAGATGAACTAGATCAGATGTACGTTTATGTTCTGGATTTTATATATCATAATTTTTCCATTGGAGCCCCAGCTGTGAAATCATCAGGCTGGAAATCAATCTTCCAAACGGCAATAAACATCAATGAGAAATACGATAAAATAAAACGAATAGAAGATGAATTGACTGCGTTTTACGCCCTCTTGCAAGAGCAAAACCTTGATACAAAAGAAGCTGAGGAATTGACTGAAAGTATG
>CBFGUY010000178.1:0-8095 GCA_965651895.1 uncultured Algoriphagus sp.
AGGAGTAAAACAATCTTCACCTCGCTCTGTGTCACAGACCGAAATATTAAGTGGTCTGTGAAGACACAGACCACGGCGGCTCAGCACGGGGACGCTAAAGTATTAGATTATATTCTCATTAATGCCGTAGGCATGACCGATATTTATTAATGTCAATCCAATTATATTGAATTTTCCGCATGAACATCATGTATGGTGCTGAATAGCTATCGTCCGTCCCTCTGGGACTCTTCGAATGTATATTTCCATCAAAAAGTCCAGCCATTGAAATGGCTGGCAAGAATATGAATCGTCCCGCTGGGACTCATTAATTTGATTGTCTTTATTTCTGATCTATGGGGTGGAATGTCTAGGTCTAGAATTGGTCACCTCGGTCTGTGTTTCACAGACCGAGGTATTAAGTGGTCTGTGAAGACACAGACCACGGTGGCAGATTTCGGTTAGCGTCATTGTGAACGACGAAGGAGTGCGGCAATCTGTTTTGTGGGATCACGATGGGATTCCTTCGTTCGTTCCTCACTCGCAATGACGTGGATGAATCTTCCAATCTTCCAATCGTTCAATTTTGAAATCTTTCAATAGCTAAAAAATGTGGAAAAACTACCTTAAAATCGGCTGGAGAGTCCTGAAGAAAAACAGACTCTATACTGTTCTGAATGTTTTGGGACTGACCATGGGTATTTCTGGGTTTCTGATGATTATGCTTTTTATTCAGGATGAGGTGAATTACGACCGCTTCTATCCCAGTTCGGGGTCAGTTTTCAGAATCACCTCCCACTGGGGAGATTATAGCACCGCTAGCTACGCCACCGCACCACCTGCATTAGGGCCTAGAATCCAATCGGATATCCCAGAAGTGGAAGCAGTGACTCGGCTATTGAAATGGAATGATTTCACGATCCAGCCGGGTTCGGGCCAAAACAAGGATCAGGTATTCCGGGAAGAGAGTGTTTTTTATGCTGAACCAAATTTCTTTGAGGTATTCGACCTCAATATATTGGCAGGAAACAAGGGGAAAGCACTGGCAGACTCTAGAAATGTGGTGATTACCGAGGAGCTGGGACATAAATACTTCGGGGATCTTTCGCCTTACGAAATGCTGGGCAAGACCCTAATGATAGGTAGCAATAATCCTGATCCTAGGAACGTCGCAGCTGTGGTGGAGGATTTGCCGGGTCAGACGCATTTTCATTTCGATATGCTGGTGTATGAGCCAGGCATGAACGCGGAGATTTTTGAAATGGAAAGCTGGTCTTGGGCTATACTCTATACCTATGCGAAATTTCCATCGGATAAGCAGGATGTGGTCGCTGCAAAGCTCGACCAAGTCGTCACCGACTATGCTATCCCTATGCTGGACGGAGGAGACGAAAATGCGGATTACAATCTTCAAATCATGCCTGTGCAGGATATTCACCTGAATTCCCATTTGCTTCGCGAGCTGGAGGCAAACGGCTACCAGAGCTACATTTATATTTTCTCCTTCGTGGCGGCATTTGTCCTGTTGTTGGCATGCATCAATTTTATGAATTTGGCTACTGCCAAAGCTGGACTGAGATCCATGGAAGTGGGTGTCCGTAAGGTGATGGGATCCCATAAATCCCAGTTGATCTACCAATTCCTTACTGAAGCATTTCTTTTGGTACTGATCAGTATTATTGTTTCAACAGTATTGGTGACACTTTGCAATGGGCTTTTCAACCAATTGACGGGAAAAGAACTTCAGTTTGAGCTGTGGAAGAATCCTATGGTCATTTGGATGGTCCCATCTCTGGTGATCATACTTACACTGCTTTCCGGATTTTACCCGGCTTTTTATCTTTCCTCTTTCAAGCCCCTTCAGATCATCAAGCGGCAGTTGACATTTGGGAATAACAGGAATGGTTTAAGAAATGGGCTGGTGGTGTTTCAGTTTGCAACTTCACTTACCCTGATCATTTGCACGCTTCTCGTCCAGCGGCAGATGAGTTTCATACAGAATTCAGATCCCGGATATGAGCGGGACCAGGTGGTGATCATCCATAATGACGGGGAAATCCAAAATTCCCAGCGAGAGGACTTCAAAGGCAATTTTGTCGCTAGTTCGCATGTGGAAAATCTTAGCTTCTCCACGGGAATCCCTATGTCTGGGCAGTTCCAGATGCGTTCTTTTAACCTACCAACGAATGATCTGCAGCAGGGGATGAACTGGTATGAGGCGGATGCGTCCTATCTGGATACCTATCAGTTTAAATTGACCGAAGGAAGGAATTTTGCTGAGACTGCGGGAGCCGATAGGAATAAAATCATCATCAATCAAACTGCGGGCAGACAACTTGGGATTTTGGATGACCCTATCGGACAGTTGGTGATCAAGAACCAAGGTGAGAATGATGAAGCTACACTCGAAGTGATTGGCCTGGTGGAGGACTTTAATTTTGAATCCTTTCGAAATGAAATCAAGCCGCTGGTGATCGAATACCTGCACGATTACTACTTGAGGGATTACATTTCGGTAAAAATCCAAGGAGGAAATATTACCGCTGGAGTCGCTGAACTGGAAACCGCCTGGAAGAAGTTTGAGCCAAGGGTGCCGATGAATTATAGTTTCCTCGATGAGGACTTCAACCGGGTTTACCGATCCGAATTGAAAATGGCAAACCTGCTTCAGGTCTTGACAGGGATATCTATCTTGATTGCCTGCCTAGGACTGTTCGGATTGACCGCCTATACCACGGAAAGGCGCTTCAAAGAAATAGGAATCCGTAAAGTCTTTGGTGCGACCCTACCTGAGATTTTCCTGATGCTGTCCCTTTCTTATTTCAAATTGATTTTGATTTCCATGCTGATTGCGGTTCCATTGGCCATGATGTTTATGAATCGATGGCTGGAGGAATTTGCCTACAAGACAGGGATTGAGATCTGGGTGATAGGAGTTGCTGTGGTGGTTTGTTTTACACTTGCTCTGGGAACGATTTTTTTCCAAACTTATAAGAGTATCAGGGCAAATCCGGTGAAGTCGCTGAAGAGTGAGTGATAGGATTAACAATTTTGGATGTATGATTTCGGATATACGCCAATGAGAAGAGAAGCGAATGATGAAGATTGACTATTGAATTCAAGTAGGCGAGGAAACTTTACAACCTTCCAACCAATAAACCTTACAACTATATGTGGAAAAACTATATAATAATCGCTTGGCGTAATATTCAGAGAAGCAAGGTTTTCTCATTTATCAATATCGGAGGACTGGCGCTGGGGCTGGCTTGCTGTATGCTGATTTTACTTTATGTGAAAGATGAAGCGAGCTTTGATAGGTTTCAGGAAAATGGCGACAATCTTTACAGGATCAAGGTTACCATGACCAATTCCGAAGGATCCAATACCATTTCGAGTACCAACGCTATCCATGGACCTACTTTTCAGGAGGAAATTCCAGAGATCAGTGAAGTTATCCGCACCCAAAGTCAGCCCTTTGTGATGAGAAAGGGAGATGAGCTTCTGAATACAGATGTCTTATTTGCCGATCCGGAGTTTTTTGAAGTCTTCACCCTTCCTCTGTTGTCCGGTGACCCAAGCGTAGTACTTTCTGATATAGGTTCAATCGTAATTACTGCGGAGACTGCAAGAAATTATTTCAATACTACTGATGCGGTAGGAAAAGTGATTGAACTTAAGGTAAATGATGAATTTTTACCCTTCACTGTCTCCGGTGTGACAAAATCCATCCCTCAAAATTCTTCCCTCCAATTCGATTCAGTGATATCTTTTGCATTTCAGGAAGTAAATGGCTGGACTGACAGCGAGTGGCTGGGCTTTTACATGAATACCTTTGTGCAACTGGATGAGCGGGCAAATGTTGAAGAGGTTGCTGGGAAAATGGATGAGATTTTTGCGAGAAATGCTGCGAAGGAATTGGAGAATTCTCCAGGTTTTAAAAATGAAGTTGCTTTTGGTCTGCAGCCCTTCATGGATATTCATTTGGATTCGGAAATCGGTAGTGGGAGAAATGGTTTGGAGAAAGTAAGCAGTCCGGTTTACTCTTACATTTTATCTGGAATAGGATTGTTTTTGCTGGCTATTGCTTGCATTAATTTTGTGAATTTGGCGGTGGCGAGGTCACTGAAGCGAGCTAAGGAAATCGGGATTAGAAAAGTTATCGGCGGACAGAGAAAGCAGTTGATCTTCCAGTTTCTGACGGAGTCTTATTTAATGACTTTTATTGCTTTTATGCTTGCGCTCATTCTCACTCAATTATGCCTTTCTGGTTTCAATGAACTGGCAGATAAGCAACTTTCTATTTCCTATTTGCTGGATTTTCAGTTGGTCTCTTTATTTATAGCCTTACTGTTGGTGACAGGTTTGGTGGCGGGATTTTATCCGGCTTTGGTACTTTCTGGTTTCACTCCTACCAAGAGTCTGTATAAGCGGGCGAAGCTCTTACAGCAAAATTATCTGACCAAGACTCTGGTAGTCTTTCAGTTTGCACTTTCTATTTGCCTGGTTGTTGGGACCATCGTGATTTTTAGCCAATTCAATTTTCTGACCAAAGTAGACCTGGGATATAATGACGATAATTTGATGAAACTTGAAGGTTTTAGGGGCATTGAAGGCGGTGTTAGTGGGATCAAAAAGGAAATTCTGTCGCTTCCAGGAGTTGAATCTGTAGGTGCATTTAATGGGAATTATAATGGAACAGGTGCAAAAGTCGATGATGTGAGCATTGGTTTTGGTTACATAGGAGTGGATGATGATTTCCTAAGTACGATGGAGATTCCATTGGTAGAAGGGAGGAATTTCTCTATTGATCATAGCACAGATCCAAGCGATGCAATCGTGGTGAATGAGGCATTTCTTAGGGAATTGGGCTGGACTTCAGGAGTAGGTAAGGAAGTGGAGTTTGAATGGAAAAACAAAAAGATGAACATCATCGGCGTGGTAGAGGATTACCATTATGCTTCGCTGAAAGAAAAAATTGCTCCGCTGGTGATGACTCAAGATCCCCAGTATGGACTGCAGTCACTTTTCATCAAGCTGAATCCACACACTACCGTGGAGACAATCAAATCAATCGAGGAGATATTCCGAAAATTTGTTCCTTTTATGCCCTTCAATTACAGCTTTGAGGATCTGAATAACCTCAATCGCTACAAGCGGGAGCAGAAGTGGAAACAGATCACAACCATTGCAGCCATGCTTTCTATTTTCGTGTCTTGTATAGGATTATTTGGTTTGGCAGCTTTCAACGCCGAATCCAGAATCAAGGAAGTTGGAGTAAGAAAAGTGATGGGAGCTTCGGTAGCAAGCATAGTTACCTTGCTTTCCTCTGACTTTGTGAAGCTGATCCTCATCGCCATAGTCATAGCCTTCCCGATTGCTTATTATGGATCCCAGCTTTGGTTGGAGGAATTTGCCTATCAAATCCAGATCCAGTGGTGGTTCTTTGCACTGGCCGGTGTGATGGGAATTGCCATTGCGATGCTTACGGTTGGATTTGAAGCGTTCAAAGCAGCGTTGATGAATCCTGTAGATACGCTGAAGAGTGAATAGGTAGTGTTTAGTTTACAGTTACAGTCTCAGTAAAATAGAAGTAGAGCCAAGATCCTAGAGCAAAGAAGCAAGAATTGGAATCTTAAGGATTTTTGATTTCGCAAGTAGGATTTGCGTCATTGCGGGACTTAACATTTGGTTGTCAACCGCACAAAATCGGAATGACGTTGTAGTGTCATCTCGATCCGCCTCGGCGGAGGAGAGATCTCAAGCGATGCTACATTCATCACAATTCCCAAACACGTCATTGATAGGCTTAACATTGAAGAAAATGCACATGAATCTCGGTGCGATCAGAAGTAAAAAGACATAGAATCAAAAGAAGAGAGCCCTGCCGGAAGTATTTTTCGAAAAATGGTTGGGAGTATGCGACATTTAGTAGAAAAAACGGCAGGGTACTCTCTTTTGCTGAATCCCCATCATCAGGGGGGGGGGTAAATCTCTCTCGTTTTTCTTTATCTGTTCTATGGAATGTTTGAGAGTCAATTAATCCGTAGTAGTTCAAGGTTCTAACCCAAGGTATTCCATGACGGCGTGATAATTTTCCAGATCTACCCGTCCGTTTAGGATTGTGGAAGCCTCCGCGAAAACCACCTTGATTTTTCTATAGGTTACTTCAGTCCCATACGCCGACCCATCGGCCTTTACCGTTCGTATTCCGAGTGTATAAGCACTCGGAGAGACGGTGGACTGGTAGATGAAGTATCGGGTGTGATAGGTTCCGCCAGGTCCCATGCCCGGCATTTGGTACCAGGCGGTTTGGGCTTCTGAAGCAGGATTGTAGTAGATAAGGATCAGGCTTTTGTCCACGCTCTCTCTTTCTATAGCAAGTACTAGGTTAAGAGAGTTGGTAAAAGTCTGTTCTCCAAATTCATACAAAAGGACGTTTGCGTTTCCGTCTTCACCGGGCGGTCCCTGTGATCCTACTGGGCCTTGTGGCCCGGTAGCCCCAGCTGGTCCTTGCGGTCCTGTCTCCCCTTGTGAACCCGAGGGACCGGGCGGGCCTTGTTCGCCTTGGATACCTTGAGGACCCTCAGCTCCTACTGGCCCTTCGCAAGCTATAATGGTTGTACATAAAAGGATGATGGCCCAAGAGAATAGTCTTGTTTTCATGATAAAATAGTTTTGGCTCTGGGACTTTTAATTTTAAGAAAGAGCCCAGAGTAATTTGACAAAAGAATTTCAGCCCTAAAGTTCAGTTTAGGACATCAGGTTTTTATACGGAATAGTTGAAATTCAATAAATTAAAAGGAGGAGTTGTGTTTTCGGTAGGTAGATGGGGTGACGCCCGTATGCTTTTTGAAGGCGGAATAAAAAGTAGAAGGGGAATTGAAACCGGATTCGTAACCAATCCCCTCGACGGTATAGTCGCTAAAGTCGGGGTGTGACAGCGATTGCATGGCTTCAGTTATCCTGTAGCGGTTGATCAGATCGCAAAAGCTGCAACCACTGAGGTGATTGACCATCTGAGAAAGATAATTGGCACTGATACTAAGTTGTTCTGCGGCTTTTCCCAGGCTGAGATAGGGATCTCTATAGATTTTTTCATTTTCCAGCAGTCGTAGAAGTTGCAGATAGTATGCGTTGTCATTGGTGAAGCTAAGCTTGTATCCCCGGTTGAGGTGTGAGAGTTTTTTGGCGGTAAGTTGCGCAATCAGGTCAAACAAAAACAAATGAAGAGGTGTAAAGAAGTGCTTTTTGGAGTGTTCGGTATCCAAAACACCGATTACTTTTCCTTCCAGGACAATAGGGACGGTAAGTTCAGAGCCTCTTTGAAGATCATCCAAAATATAACGGTCATCCTGAGTGACGTCATCCACGATCTCCGCGGTGCCTGTTTTTGCTACGTTTCCGACGATACCCTCTCCTAGGGAAATGGTTATGGGGTTCAGGATCTTTCTTTGCCCTTGGTCTTTGTGACCGTAGGCGGCTCGTTGTTTGAGAAGCATACTTTTCTCATCAAGGAGATAAATGACACAATCTTCAAGTTCCAGCTGAGCAATACAATTGGCGGTGATGTCCCAAAGCACATCATTGACGGTGTTTTTGTCGAAAAGTGAAGTGGCGAAGTAGCTAAGTATGGCCAGCACTGGATCTCGCTCAGACAAGACCCGTGTCAAATCTTGATCAGAGAAAATCCCCGCCAACCCTTTCAGTCTAAAATCAATTTCTTCCATTGTCGCATCGCTGTGAAAATTGACTTGCTGATGAATATAGTAGATTTACTGGAAATCAACAAGTTCTGTTGTTTTAGTTCTTTTTTTTAGTTTCCAGCCTTTAGGGATAATTGGCTGTCCTTCGGAAGTCAGAAACTAATAGTAGGACTTGCTGAAAAAAGTCAGTAACATTATTGGGGGTTGAATATAGATAGAACCAGTGTGCTTGAATAGATGATTATCTGAGACCAACCCTTTTTTTATGGCATCACACACGGTGAAAACCCGAAGGGTTGCAACTATCCATAACCCTCGGCAAAGCCGGGGGTAGGCAGGTAACAACAAACTTTACAGCCCCGGCGGGGCGCAACTAGCTTCTGTTTCAAAAAGTGCCTCTTAAAAGTATCACC
>CBFGUY010000179.1:0-8069 GCA_965651895.1 uncultured Algoriphagus sp.
CTCCTCCTATCAAAAGTACTTTGCCTAAGTCTCCCTTATAACTAAACCTGCTGAAGGATCTGTGTAACGGGAGAATATCCTTGGCTTCGAGGAAATAACAGGTAGAATCGAATTCGGCATATGCTTCTATACTGATTCCAATCTTCAAAACAATTAACTCACCTACAAAAGTGGCATGCTCTGGCAGCACTAATGAAAGTTTGGGGAACTCAAAGCTTACAGTATAGTCCGCACATACCACCGTGTCACCGGCCAATTCATCTGAAGGTAAACCTGAGGGTAAATCCATACTCACTACAGTCCCCTTAAATTCATTAATCCGCTTTACTAAATCAATGGCATCCGGCCTGAGGGCACCCTGTAATCCTACACCGAGAAACGCATCGATCAGGATCCCTTCTTCTGCCAACTCCCAATCTCCAATACTATAAATCCGCACAGATTGTGGAAGTCGATTGTAATTGTTAAGGGAATCATGACTCATAGAATCTATGGACTCAAAACAGCTTAAAATGGAAACTTTATAGGAATACTCAGACAAAAGTCTGGCAACCGCAAGACCATCTCCCCCATTATTTCCCTTGCCCACTGCTATCTGAACCGGTGTATCAGCAGAGAATTTCTGATTTAGAAACCATTCGACAAAGGCCAATGCAGCTGCTTCCATTAATTCATGACTACTTTGTCCACTCAATTCCACATGGCGTTTGTCTAGCTCTCTGACTTGGGTACCGGAAAGAATTTTTTGCATAATCAGGCCGTTTCAGTTTCCAATCCTGTTTTCGGGATAGAAACTAAAAGTAGGAAACCTAATCCAACAAGAAAAATGTGAAATGCTATATCCCCTTTTTCCTCTCTGACTGATAACTGAGGGAAGTCTAGCGCTGTCTTATTGATAATACTTATCAAATTTCAGGATGCTTTGATTAAAATAATCAATGACCTGTGTCTTTTAATGATGATTTTACTCGTGTCGATTGCATATGAGGGTAGTTAAACCCAAAATATGCATTAGCAATTCTATTACAGCCATTAATTGCTTCAAAATCAGCCATTACATTGCTGTTTTCGACTTCACCATATCCGCTGCGGCGAACTCAGTCTCCAAACAGCCTGATTTTCTTGCAATTAATGTCCTCACAACGAAACCTAATGCATAATCCGGGTTAAAAAACAAAGTCGCTTTTACTGCTGAGGTAGTTGACAACAGGACTTCTTACAAGCAACCCATTTAAATCAAGAAACTTCAAATAGGAAGAAAAAATCTGTTTTTCCAGATCCAGTAAGATTTGTCTCTTTTTGATCATGTTTTCTTTGACCTTAAGCAATACCAAAGGGGAGATTCCCTCTATGGATTGGTATTTTTTCAATGATTCTTCTTCATTGCTCTCCTCCAGAATCGTTGACAGTAGCCGATGCTTGGCAAAAAGCACCTCAAGGACGGTTAAGGTTTCCGAAATATCCTCTTCCAATTCGTATTTTATATCATCCAGATTGTTCTTTTCTTTGGCGATTTTGATGACACGTTCGTTGAGACTCCCTTTCACCGCTGATCCAATTGGTATTTTGAGCCCTACCCCAAGACTAAAATCTTTTCGGAACCCCTCATTAAGATCATCCCGATAGGAAGCTTCAAGAAATTTAAGGGGTGTTTTCGCCGATGCCTTTTTTTGTTCATACTCCAATTCCGCAAGTTCGACATCCAAGCTTTGTTGCGCATAATAAAGATTGTCTTCAGCAATCTCTTTGTCAAAGGAATTTACAAATTGGGCAATCCCCTCCACTGATATGATGCCTTCCTTGTTCAGCTGCACTTTTTCTTTTACCCCCAATAATTCAGATACCTCCCAAGAAGATTGCTTCATGTTGTTTTCTAAATCCACAAGGTCAATTTGCAGTTTGTGATAATCGTTCTCTGCATCTAGGAGATCCTGATAATCAAAGTCGAGGTTATTGGCCAGCTTCTTTAAAATAGTTATACGGTCTTCCAGCAATTCTTTCAACTTCAGCTTTCCCTGTAGAACTTCCTCGTTTTTGATCATCGATATAATTAGCTTATAGCGGTATTTAAGGGCATTGTTGAGCTTTTCCTTTCCTTGAAGCCTGCCCTCATCCAAACTTTTGGCTTTATACTTGTTGTTCAGCTTTCTCTCTTTAGGAAAGTTAGTGTAAGCCCTAAATCGATATGATTGTTCATTCAAGTCAAAATTGCGGGTTCTTGTCCTAAGCTCTAAATGATCAATATACGAGAGGCTGTAGGTATTTTCATCGATATAGTCAACCTGCTCCGCATGATAGTTATAATTTGAATCCTCGATCGCCGTAGCTAAAACAGCAGTAGTGGTAGTCTTGGCTGTATCCTGCGCAGATAAACCAACAAATGGCATCATTATATAAAACAATAACATATTAAAAGATTTTTTTGAGTATGACTTTCTCTCCAAGAAGCAATTGGTTTTCACGGGGGACCCTCACCTGAACTTCTCTCCCCCAAAGTCTCACATCGATGTTTTTTCTTAACCGCTCAGGATATTCGGTAATGCTGGATCCTACTCCCACCACTTCTCCTTCCAGTTTCTTCGACCTATCTGCCAGCGATTGGACTTGGACTCGATCCTTGATTTGAATATTCTGATAGCTGTCTTCATGTATAAACCCAGTAATATATGCGGGTGTCTGCGAGTTCAATATCAATATTGGGGTATAAGGCGAAACAATTTCTCCAGTTTTAAAAGCTATTGTACCAATCACTCCCTCGGCTTGTGCATAGACAATGAGTTTCTTCTTTTCCAGCTCCATCTTTTCTATTTCCTTCTCCAGATTGCCTATTTGTGTGGAAAATGGGTTCTTTTGAGAGCCTGATTGGGACTTAAGCTGTTCGATCCGTAGCTCCAAAGGATTTATCATAAGTTCCAAGTCATTTTTTAATGCGTCTATATGCACCTTCGTTGGGTTAATATTGGAACTGCTATCTGCTTCAAACTGGATACTTTTCAGCTCATTGGTCAACGACTTGTTGATTGTATATTGCATCTCAATCTGCTTGATTTGGGATGCTATTTCTGCCCGCTTGGCCTTGATTTCTGCCTCTAGTTGGGAAATCATTGCTTTTGCATCAAATCCTGCAGCTGTTTTTTGGCTTCTCAACGTGATCAACTGATCAGTGATCTCCCGTATTCGCTCATCCAGTTCTGGCCTGACCACTTCAATGAGCGTATCTCCTTGCTGCACGTTCTGCCCCTGCACCACATGGATTTTACTAATCTCAACTAACCCTCCGTAACTGACCACAAAATCACTGTTCTCCGCAATCCCATAAAAGGATTTATTAAAACTGTGGAGGTTGAAATTAAAATAAACTAAAGCTCCAACTATAATCAACCAAAAAAGCACAATGTATTTAGCCTTCCTCATAATCAATTAAAAGTTTCACTTACAGTATCGTATTCTATCCGGATAGAAAATTGTGGATTCACCTCTTTAAGTGCCGCAAAGAGAAAAGTCTGTTCTTCTTGCTTCCTCATTCTTATCTGATAATTGTATTGGTAGTTCCGGCCAGCTTCCTCAGCATGATTGGTTCTTACCATTAGCAGATTGTACGATTTGCACCACTTACGAAGCTCTTCCTCAATAGAGACCTTCAAATCCTCCTTACCTTCATAATTAATCCGTAACACCCCAATTGGCGGATACTTTTCTCCCAAGAAAGTGAAGTTTAGCATAAAAGCTGTCAGACAAAAAAACAAGGTTCCCACGACCGCTATTTCAAATCCATATACGCCACAGGAAATCCCAATTGCCAGTGACGCGAATAGGAAGATTATATTTCTCGGATTTCTAAAATTGGTTCTGAACCTTATTATTGCCAAGGCTCCCAGCATACCCAAACCTATCGCCACACTATCTCCTATCGCTTGGATCACCATAATAGCTACAATTGGGCTAAGTATGAGTGACTGGATGAACGGGGTGCTATAGCCAGCGATTTCAGTAGTTCGATAGTATGTAAAGGCCACCAATACTGCAAGGCTAAAAGCAAACATCACAGAATAAAGTACCGAAAAAAATGGTGGGAACTCTGCTGTGGTTTGTAAACTGAAATAATCCATGTATTTAAAGAGATGTTAACTGGTTTATTATATAGAAAACAGTGACTATAACTTGACGAATTTTTTGACTTCCATACCAGCCGTACTCACGACTCTGACAATATAGACTCCAGCGGGAAGATCCCCCGTATGGATTTGAACCTGATAGGTAAGCGCTTTATCAAAAGTCTTCAAAATCGCACCGTTTGTATTAATTATATCAATTTGCCTAATGTTACTCTGAGCCCCGTCTCTGAACTGAAGTGTCAGATCGTTTTCAGTGGGAATGGGAAATACTCTTTCCAAGTATTGAGCTTCATTCTCATCATCAATATCAAACATTCCACCGGCTAATGGATGACCATCAATACTGATGTTGTTAAATCTGGCGTTTCCGGAGTTTCCCGTCACCGAAGGCCCATCAAACTTAAACCGGACTTTAAAATCCTGGTTATCATCCGCACCGCGAACCTGACTGAAGTCTATGGTAACCAAGGCAAATGTTTCCTCAAGTAGTATTTCATTCAATTCAAGATCTTCATCGCTCCACTCTTCCCCATCTACTGAGTATTGCACTAGCATTTTATCCGGCCCATTCCCAGTTCTGGACAGCGCTAGGGACATGCTTATTTTTTCATATCCGACTGTAGGTACATCAAAAACCAAATATGCTTCTTTATCACCCGTGGACAGTGGGTTTCGTGTTCGAATACCACGCATTTGATCCGCTGAATAGGCTCTGTTCCCATTTCCTTTGTCACGATAATTGACCGGCGTGGGATCATTTACCCTGTCCATAATTCCGGCCGTTCCGGCAGCTGGCGGATAAGGAGAGATAGCCGGCTGAAAATATAAAAGAGCTTTGGCCTTGTTACTGCTATAGGTCGCGTTTAACTGTACCAGTGGAACATCATTCTCCACATTGTCATCTCCAAAATACCAAAAGTGTATCATTTTTTTTGCCGGGGTATTCGAGGAAGTGAATACAGCCTCTACCCTAGTATTCTCCTCCATAGTCAGAGAAATGACGGAATCTTCACTATATCTTTCGCCCTCCAAGATCCAATGATCAAATGTGTGCCCCTCTTTTGCCTTAGCCTCAAGTGTTACCGGCACATTCTTGAAGTAGGTGCCTTTCCAGGGATAAGCAATATCATTTACTCCGGGAGTATCTGGCGTGATATCCAGTGTATTGCACTTTATGTAGCCCTGATTGTCATTGTAAACTATCAAAGTCAACTCGACATCTTTCTCAATATTAAAATGCTTTCGAATATGCTCCCTTTGGATGCCTGGACGCTCTCTAAAGAAGTTGGTCATTTCATCCTTGCGCTGTAAGGTCGTACCCTGATGATTCCATCTTCTATAGTGCTCATCGAGATGTGGCTCCAGCAGATTGTATCTTTCCTTTAAAATGTTTTCCACCCGGTCGAGCCTGAAGGTACTATTGATATGATCTGCAAACCGGTTGATAAAAAGATTTTTGAAATCCTCATTGGTAAGCAGGCTCCTGAGCAGGGCCGTCTTGCTGGGGTCTCCGGCTATATATGATTCGCCCCCTCCTTCTGGATGAATGAAATTATTCAGAAAATCAAATGAAACCGGGACAGAACTTGGCCGGGTACCGGTGTCAAAATCCCAAATCATAAATCGCCACTTGCCATCTTGATAGGGAGCATCCGCTGTTTCCCTTGCCCTCCAATATCTAAAATGCTTATCGCCATACCAATCCACATTGTTTAAATAGATAAACATGGCATTGTAATCGATATAGCTCAGCATATCGATTTTTCCCTCAAGATACTCATAGTTCCTTTCGTCCTGAAGATCATTGTTTATGGCAAACTGGTAAAGCTCTCTATAATACCTGATGTCCTCTGGCCTTCCTTCATCGACCTGTTCCCCGCTTCCCTCACCCCACGGAGCATTCAGAATGATCACATTATCCTTGTCCAGCTTAAACTGCCGTGCGATGTGATGGTCATCATATTTATCTCTGATGTTTATTAATCCCCAGAATTCCCCATTAATTAATAGAACAGCCGGGAGACTATGTTGCAGTTCCACCTGGGCAGGCTCCATGATTTGATGGTTGACTGCATCGGAATAAATATCCATATAGTCCCCACCTGCTCTTAAAATCACACGTTTATACGAGTCCTTTTTCTTCCCAAAGGCGTCCAAGGCGTTTGGGAAGATAGAGTAACTTATTTCATCTTTGGTATCATAGCTATCTCTGCCATACAATCTAAGTCCCTTAGCGGCTCTTTCTACAGATCCTCCTCCGTGAATTCTCATTCCGAAATTTTGGGAAATCACTTTTTCACCATTTTCCAGATAGAATTCAGCATGAACCGGCCGTTCCCAATTTTCACTACTATGGTAGAAGTTGCCCTGATAAACATAGTTGTGCGGAGTTCCTCCATTATCAAAATAGGGTTTCCCCTGGACATAGATCCCTCTTTCATATCCAAAAAGATCATCAGCCGAACCCGTCAAAGACACCACAGGTAAGCTATACCGTTCGTTGAGCCTCCTGTCAATCAGGAAGCTGCCAGTCGTAACCGGGCTCATTTCCCCATTTTTGTAGGTTGCGGCGCGTACCACATTTCCCTTAAAAACTCTTTCTTGTGGCCTCTTCCAGCCCAACCCAAAGGATGTTTGGTAAGTGGTGATTATCTCTGACAGATCATTCTCTTCCCCGGTCTTGTCCGAAAGCGGTATCTGTCCACTATAAATATAGGTTTTATTTTTTCTCGCAATATTCTCGCTTGTTTCCCACTCTCCAAAGTAAAAATAATTGACCAGGAACTCAGGGGCTCCCTCTTCTACATTCTCAATGTTAGGAACTGAGCCATCGAGTGTATATAGGATTTTTACCGAATCACCTGGCGCACTTAGCTCCAGGGAAATTGATTCCCCGTACCAGCCGGGTGTATGGGAAAAAGCAGGAGCCTCTAAAAGATCAACCTGTCCAGCTTCCTTGTTTTCTTTTCCGGGAGTGGGTGATTCTATAAAATACCACGCTCCGGTACCATTGGGAAATCTACCATAGGAATTGTTGGTTGGTATAGCCGGAACCTCCAGCCTATCTAGTTCCTTTTGTTCGGAAGAGAATAGTAAAAGGGTCTCGCCGCCTGCAGCTTTGATACTGAAATTGGCATGAAGAGGACTAGAGGCAATTCTTCGATCCTTACCTGACGCCCAAACCAACAAAGTGCCCTTTCCCGGTAAAGTAATAGCTGGAAATTCCCATTTTCCCGGTTCTGACTCATCATCTGTCAACAAAAATCCCTTTAGATCTACGGGAGATTCTCCAATATTTGACAATTCAATCCAGTCGCTGTCATCCCCATCCTCATCAAAGACTGACTCACTATTTGAAGACATTACTTCATTAATCCGAATGTCTTGAGCCCTTACCCAAAAATTGCATAGGAATAAGAAAACAGTAGTAAATAATAGGGGTCTGCGCATTAAAATTTAATTATTAAATCAATAGTCTCTAAAACCAAGATATAACAAGCCAATTTCAAGATCAACTCTCATCTCTAGTCATCCAGTAAATCAAACACTTGGGCACGCTCCTGATACTTTAGTAAAATATATCTTACCTAACTTCTAAACCGTCTGTATCTTAGCTTAATCCCCAATTTTGATTGGATTTTCTCCGAATATCAAAAATTGCATACTATTAAACCCTAATGTCTATAAGGGGTAATTGCGCTTAAAATTTTCACTAAAACACACAACTATAAAGTTAAATAAAATTTTAGATATTACACATAAAATCTATCCTATAGGTAGGACGTATCAAACCTGAAAACGCTACAGGAAAGTAAAAAAACTACAGCTCAGGAACGTTGATAAATCAATGCTCTTGGAAGTCCTTTTTCGGGATAGAAACTAAAAGTAGGAACCCTAATCCAACCAAAAAAAATATCCCAAGAGAAAGCGCAGAGTTCCTCATGCTGCCAGTGA
>CBFGUY010000180.1:0-8015 GCA_965651895.1 uncultured Algoriphagus sp.
TCTCCTGTCTCCCGTCTTCGGTCTCCGGTCTTCCGTCTTCACATCATCGGTCAGCGGGCATCCGGCACCTCTCTTCTAAATTTTCTCAAGATAAATCCTGGAAACAGCAAGAAATGCGAAAGCTATGACAGGCATGGCCAGGGTACTTGCCGGATCTTCATTTGCCAGATGCGCTATAAACGCTGAGGTAAAGGTAATTCCAAATCCTGCATACGCCCATTCCTTGATAAGTTTAGGAACAGCAGGAATCAACAATGCCAAGGCTCCCAGAAACTTTGCGATACCTAACTCTATCCGGAAGAAATCCTTGAATCCCATCGCAATAAATCCAGCGGAGACGTTTGGATCGCTAAAATAAGCATATGCGCTGAATAGCATCATCAATGATACCAGAGAGGTGGCTGTCCAATAAATAATTTTGTTCTTCATAGTTGTGTTTTTTTACAAACCTATGATAATAAGCTATACATTTGTAAGTACTATACTTAGGTATAGTACTATACTCTGGTATAGTTTAACGTGCAATGTATTAATCATGGAAAATCTAGACAAGAATAATCATAGTCAGTGTACTGGAATTATCAGGCCTGTTCAGGACGCGTTGGATGTGTTGAGCGGGAAATGGAAATTACCCATCATCGTGGCTCTTATTCATGGGTACAAACGCTTTTCCGAGATTTCCAGGCAAGTTCCGGGAATCACTGACCGTATGCTTTCCAAAGAACTCCGGGATCTGGAGCTGAATCAATTGGTGAAGAGATCTGTGTATGACACTTTTCCTGTCACTGTAGAATATACCATGACCGCATATGGGGAGACACTCAAAGATGTAATAGAGGCCTTACATAGTTGGGGAGAAAACCACAGACGCAAAATTTTTGGTGGGGAACTTGTCAATGACGATATAAATAAAGATCATCTCGCATAGTTCTGATATTTATTTTGGGATTACTTTATGGTGAGGAAGTGCAGGTTGCTGGGAGCAAAACAGTATTAGTGCCCTGAGGGGACAATCTGCGTCCTTTTCAGCGCATATCTGCGGGAAAGCAAGTTGTCTCCTACCTTATCCAACTCCCATCTGCGGGTAAACATCCTTCTACCGTTCCGTATCAGCATCCATCTACTGGAAAAACACCACCCAAATTCAATTCTCAGCCCCAAAATAAAACCTTAAAATATTTTTTTGTTCTGTATTTGCAGAACTAACTGAACTTTGCTTACCTTTGCGCCGTTATCACCCCATAACCCAAATTAATTGAAGATGATTTTAACTGAAAGACACAAAGAACTCATAGAGCGTATTGGTGTATTCCACGAACACAAAGGAATGCAGCCACTGGTTGGAAGGATCATAGGTCTTCTTTTGGTTCACGAAGAAGGCGAGGTTTCCTTTGATGAGATTGTAGAGCAGCTAGGCGTCAGTAAAAGTGCGGTAAGCAATGCATTGACTTTCTTACAAGCCAAAGGTAGGTGTGTTTATTCTACCCGCCCTGGGGATAGAAAAAGATATTTTGCCCTTAAACTCAGTGACTGGAGAGAGGATTTTGCGAAGGAACTCGAAAATATAGCTGAGATCCAGAAATTCATAGACGAAGTGCTGGAAGTGAGAACAGATAAAAACCCAGAATTCAATTGTAAAATGAAAGATTTTTCTGATTTCTTAGGCTTCTTCAAAAAAGAAATCCCGGCTCTATTTGAACGCTTTAAAAAGCAACATTGCTAAAAAAATTTGACTACTAGGTTTATTAAAAACAGAACCAACTAGATATTTTATAACCAACTATTCTTCAATAACATGCTAAAAAAGTATTTAACCTATGCATTTTTCTTAATAGCCCCAGTCATGGCGATGGGACAGGAAGCAATGCAGGAACTTGTTCTCCCGGATAAGCTCACTCTGAAAGAAAGTATCCGCATCGGTATGGAAAATAACCGTACCCTGAAAAAGGCTATTCTGGACGAGGAAAAGGCTACTTACCAACGAAATGAAATCCGTGGAGCCGGGCTGCCACAATTTTCAGCCTATGGGAAATACAACAATTTCATCGATGTGTTTCCTCAGGCAGTACCGGGAGGTATTTTTGGAGGTGACCCAAATGATATCCAGGTCATTGCCCTTGGGGTACCTCAATCCCTACAGGCAGGTTTTCAACTGAATCAGTTGATTTTCAGTAATTCTTATCTGATAGGGCTAAAAGCCGCGAAAACAGGTGAGGAATTCTACAAGATCCTGGCTGAGCAATCCGAGGAAAATGTAATACGTGAAATCTCCATGAATTACCTGGGAGTGATCCAGCTGGAACTTCAGAAGGAAAACCTCCTCGCAAACATAGATCAACTGACAAGTTTGGAGAAAATACTTCAGTCCCAGTATGAAAATGATCTGGCCCGTAAAGTGGATCTAAACCGTGTGAAGGTGAATCTAACCTCCATCAAAAGTGAGCTGGAAAATCTTGAAATAGCTATTTTCCAGCAGGAAGGATATCTGAAGCTCTTGATGGGAATTCCAGTGGATACGGAGATTACGCTGGATCAGTCAGTAGCGGATATGGATCAGAAAGTGAAAAATTTTCAGGTACAGGATTTCAGCATTTTCGACCGAAAGGATATACAGGTGCTAGGGGTACAGGAGAAACTATACGAATATGAATACAAAAACATCAAAGCAGCACACCAGCCTCAATTGGTAGGGTTTGCTGATTTCAATAAAAATGCCTTCGCCCAAGATTTTGACTTCCTTAGTCAGGGAAAAGTATGGTATCAGGGTTTCCTGATCGGACTCAAGCTGGAGATCCCCATTTTCGATGGCATGCAGACCAAATACAAGGCCGCGCAGTCCAAAGTCAATGCGCAGCAATTGAATCTGGATCGCCTGCAGGCTGAGGATGCGGCTGAACTGGAATACAAGAACGCGCTCAACAAATACTACAATTCCCTAAGCACATTAGCCTCCTTGGACAGCAATCTCGATCTGGCAAATGATGTCTTTGAGGAGACCACATTACTTTATAAGGAAGGGTTAAGCCCGCTGACAGATCTGCTGGACTCTGAAACTACCCAGCGACAGGCTCAAGCCGCTTACAACAACCAGATCATCCAGGTAAGGATAGCCCAACTGGAGATTCTGAACTCAACCGGAAAAATCACTAATCTTTTACTGTAACCGAAAACTTATACCAACGATGAAGAAATTAATAATCATAGCATTACTCCTGGTAGGAGTAGGGGCGGTAGCCTTCACGCTTTATAACAATAAGGAGGAAATGAACGAAGCTGCTACGCTTGCCATGAAATCAAGCGAATACATTTCCGTCACCGTGGAACTTGTAGAGGAAAAAACAGTGAACAGAAATTTTGAGGCAAACGGGGTTTTCCAACCTTCCCAAGAACTGAAGCTTATGTCAGAAACCTCCGGATCCATCGTGAAAATCCAAAAACGAAAAGGAGACTATGTCCGTAAAGGAGACCTCATTGTGCAGATAGACGACCGCCTGATCAGAGCTGATTATACGATTGCCCAACTTAATAGAGATCAGGCGGAGAAGGATCTGAAGCGCTTTGAGAACCTGGCAGCTACAGATGCGATCACCAAAAAGCAGCTGGAAGAAAATGAAAAGGCCTTTAAAATTGCTGACGCACAACTGACAGCTTTGAAGAAAAGACTGGACGATACCCAGGTGACTGCACCTATTTCTGGATTTATCAATCAGGATTACTATGAAATGGGAACCTTGGTAAGCCCAGGAATGCCTTTGGCCGACATCATCAACAAAAATCCTCTGAAATTATCAGTGAAAGTTACCGAAAGTGAGATAGCCAAAGTGAAGTTGGGCGAGGAAATCGCAGTTCGTGTGAATGCTATTTCCAGCCAGGATTTTACAGGAAAAGTACATTTCATTTCAGATAAGGCAGATGCTTCCTTCAAATACGAAGTAGAGCTGATCATGAACAGTCCTAATCAGGATCAAATCAAGCCGGGTATGTTCGGTACCGCCAAGTTTAAATTTTCCCAGGAAGAAAAAGTGCTGAAAATTGATAGAAAATCCATTGAAGGAAGCCTGAAATCCCCCGGTGTATTCTTGATTAAAGACGATGTGGCGGTTTATCAGCCTGTCAAAATCAATCCGCTGGATGATGGGACTGTAGAGATATTGGAGGGATTGAAAGCAGGGGATAAGGTGATTGCTTCAGGCCTCATCAATGTGAAAGAAGGTACAAAAGTGAAAGTTCAATAAACCATGCAGATCACCAAAATATCTATACAGCGCTCCACCATGGTGGTCGTGCTGTTCACCGTACTGACTCTGCTGGGGATCTTTTCCTACACACAGCTGTCTTACGAGCTTTTGCCAAAAATGGAAACCAATGTGGTGACCATTTCTACCATCTATCCCGGGGCTGCTCCTTCTGAGGTGGAAACCTCCGTGACCAAGAAAATAGAGGATGCGGTGGCTTCCTTGGAAGGAATCAAGTCCATGAACTCCATCTCCCAGGAGAGTGTGTCCATCATTACCATAGAACTTGAAGCAGGAGAGGATGTAGATTATTCCCTGCAGGATGCTCAGCGTAAAATCAATGCCATACTAGGCGATCTCCCCGATGATGCTGACCCACCCAGTTTAGGTAAGTTTGATCTGGATGATCTTCCTATCATGCAGCTGGCTGTGTATTCGGATTTGAATCCTTCTGCTTTCTATGATTTGGTGAAAAACAAAATCCAGCCTTCCCTGGCGCAGATCAAAGGAGTGGCTCAAGTGAATATGCTGGGGGGTACAGAGCGTGAGATTAAAGTAAACCTGGATAGAAATAAACTGGATGCCTACGGTATTTCTCCTATTTCTGTAGCCCAAACCATCAATGCGAGTAACCTTGATTTTCCTACAGGAAGGTTGAAAGATACAGAAGGACAGGTTTTGATCCGTCTTGCCGGTAAATTCCAGAGCATTCAGGATATAGAAAACCTCGTGGTTGCTTATCGTACGGATGAATCTCCTATACAACTGAAGGAAGTTGCCGAAATCCAAGATTCATTCAAAGATGAAGATATCCTGACAAGATTAAATGGCAAATCAGCGATAGGCCTTACTGTACAGAAGCAATCCGATGCCAATGCGGTAGAAGTTTCTGAGATTTTGGAGCATGAGCTTCATTCCTTGGAGCAGACTTATACTGCCGAAGGGGTTTCTTTCCAGATTTCCCAGAATACTTCTGAGTTTACCCTTGAAGCAGCCAATCATGTGATTACTGATTTAATTATTGCAGTTGTGTTGGTCGCATTGATCATGTTACTATTCCTGCACAGTATCCGGAATGCGGTTATCGTGATGGTGGCAGTCCCTGCTTCTATCGTGGCTACATTCACGGTGATGTTCCTCGCAGGTTTCACACTGAACTTGATGTCCCTGCTGGCACTTTCCCTGGTGGTGGGTATTCTGGTCGATGATGCGATTGTGGTCATCGAAAACATCTACCGTCACCTGGAAATGGGAAAGACTATCGCCCAGGCTTCATATGACGGTATCCGCGAAATCGGCGCTACGGTAGTATCCATTACTTTGGTAATTATTGTGGTGTTCGTGCCATTGGCAATGACCGGAGGATTGATCGGGGGTATATTGGCTCAGTTCAGTATCACGGTGGCCACGGCTACTTTGATCAGTTTGCTGGTTGCATTTACCCTGATCCCGCTCCTCACATCGCGATTCTCCAAGCTGGAGCATCTGGATAAGAATTCCTTTTTCGGAAAAATCATCTATGGCTTCGAAGCTGGTTTGGATGCATTTGTGGACTGGTTGATAGAAATATTAAGATGGGGCTTTGCACACAAGGTTGCCTTGCTGGCCATTACCTTCATACTCTTTATTTCTTCTTTCTTCTTGGTGATCCAAGGATTTATCGGTTCGGAATTCGTGAGTGAAGGTGACAGAGGGGAATTCCTACTTAGGCTGGAGCTTCCCAAAGATGCCACACTGGAGCAGACTAACTTTAAAACCCGGGAAGTGGAGGATTACTTGAGAACTCTTCCTGAGGTTACTGAAGTATTTACTACCGTAGGTGTAGCCAGTGGACAGTTTACAGGTTCGCAGTCCTCACCGTTTACATCTGAGATTTTGGTGAAACTGGTAGGGCCGGAGCACAGGTCTATGACGGGGCCTGATTATGCGAGGAATCTCGAAAATTACCTGGAGGAGAATATTACTGGGGCTGAATATACGGGTGTGCCTATTTCCATCATGGGTACTGCCAATGATGCTCCAATCCAAGTGATCGTCTCTGGACCTGACAAGGATTCCATTCGGGTGGTTTCGGAGAAGATAGAGGCAATTCTTGCCGGACTGAAAGGCACCAGAAAGATAGAAAGCTCACTGGAAGACGGTAATCCTGAAATCCGGATAGAAGTAGATCGCTACAAAATGAACGAACTTGGACTTTCCATGGATATGGTGGGCGGAGCACTCCAGGTTGCATTCAACGGTAACGACGATTCTAAATATACGGATGGAGATTATGAGTATGATATTATGGTCAAACTCAATGAATTTGACCGGAAATCCATCTCTGATGTGCAGAACCTTACTTTCCTCAATAGAAGTGGAAATCTGGTAAAACTGGAGCAATTCGCTCAAGTGAATCAGTCAGAAGGTCCCACCAAACTCGAAAGAAGGGACAGGGTGTCTTCCGTGAAAATCACCTCTCAGGTAGCCGGGGTGCCTTCAGGTACTGTCGGTGCAGAGTTGACTGCCGCGATAGAGAAGATGGATCTTCCTCAGCAAGTCAAAATCAATTATGACGGTGATATGAAAAACCAGTCTGAAGGTTTCGGATCATTGGGATTGGCACTTATGGCCTCCATCATTTTGATCTACCTGATCATGGTGGCATTGTATGACTCGTACATCTATCCTCTGGTGGTGATGTTCTCACTTCCTATGGCCTTGATCGGTTCTCTCTTGGCTTTGGCACTGACCAAAGGTACGCTGAGTATCTTCTCCATCATGGGTCTGATTATGTTGATGGGTCTGGTAGCGAAAAATGCCATCCTTTTGGTCGATTTCACCAATCAGCTGAAAGAGGCTGGGGTAGAAGTGAAAGAGGCATTGGAGAAAGCAGTGAAAATCAGGTTCCGACCTATCTTGATGACGACGATTGCCATGGTGATCGGGATGATGCCTATCGCTTTGGCTTCAGGTGCGGGCGCCGAATGGAAGAACAGTCTGGCTTGGGTTATCATCGGTGGTTTGCTGTCATCCATGTTCCTGACCTTAGTCGTAGTTCCTGTTATATATTATCTCTTTGACAGATTTATGGTCAAAATCGGAAAAGGTGAGAAGAAGCAAATCGAACTGGAAGAGACTAATGTGGAGGAATTTGAGTCCGAAGCAGCAGCCTACGTCTAGACGAATCTATAGATAAACAGCCACTAGCTCATCTCAATTAGGTATATGGGCTAGTGGCATTAATTATAACCCAATGAAAAATTATACTGATTTACGGAAAATATCCAAAGTATTCCATCAATATGGAATAGACCTGACAGGAAAAAGAAAATACGCTTCTTTCGAGAGCGATTTGAGGATGGATAAGGTATTTGTGTCCGGTTTGATATTCGAACTTGAATACGAATTGAGAAAGCAGATAGAGGATGATAAGGTGGCAGGAGTACAGGCTCCCGCGGAGATAATAGAATTGTTGATGAGTTGATTTCTTCAACCCGGATTATGCATTAGGTTTCGTCATGAGGGCATTAATTGCAAGAAAATCAGGCTGTTTGGAGAGTGAGGCATAGCACCGCTATGGTGAACTCGAAAACAGCAATGTAATGGCTGATTTTGAAGCAATTAATGGCTGCAATAGAATTGCTAATGCATATTTCGGGTTCAAAAAAGAGTCCGATAGTTTCGGGCTCTTTTTTTATCAGGATTTTAACCACGAAGGACACGGAGTTTTTCGCAGAGGGCACTGTTGAGAAAAGAATCAAGCTTGCCTACAGGAGGTAGGAAGCTAGAGTTAAGAGG
>CBFGUY010000181.1:0-7971 GCA_965651895.1 uncultured Algoriphagus sp.
AATTTTTCTTACTCAGCCTGACAAGAAAACTTACTTATGAGTCAGCTCCTTTTTTTCATTCTAATTCCTTTAGCATTTTCTCAGATGAATCAATTACTCCTTTATACTTTTTCAACACCCAACGGCTTAGAAAGATCATTAAGACTAAACAGACGGGTATGTAAATCACCCAAAACATAGGACTTGAAATCTTCGCCAAAGAACCCCGTAGTTCAGCCAATGGCGGCAAAATCGTAATCATCACTACCCCTCCGGCAATCATCCCATACCGGTGTACCTTCTCAAATCGGATTTTGTTTTTGATAAACGTATTCAAAATGGTAGAGGGGGTTTCTGAGTCTATCCGTACGTTTCTCATACCTTTAATCGCTGTTAGACTAGCTGTTGGAAGAGCTATCATGATAAAAATACTGATTAGGGCAAAAATCTGATTGTACCAAAGCTCAAATTCTGAAAAATGAGACAACAAATACATTGCATAGCCTATACAGACCAAGGAACCCAGTATCTCAGAAATCCTGACTGTGTTTAGCTTCTTTCTGAATTTTTGCTTGGTGATCTCTATAAGTAGCTCCTTTTGGATTTTATCCTGTTTTTCGACACGAAGACTTACATCAGCCCATAGGGTTTTCATCTCATCAAGTTCCATATTCCATTGGTTTAGGATTCATTTCTGATTTTAGTTTTTGCCTGATTCTAGCCATTCGAGTCCCCACGTTGCTTACCGAGATTCCTGATATTTCTGCTATTTCCTCATAAGATTTGTTCTCTAAAAACAGAAAAACAATACCTCTATCCAGCAGGTTTAGTTTTCTGATCTGAGCATACAGCAGTTGGATTCTCTCTTCCTTTTCAGAATCAATTGAGTCGGATAGCTGAATAGTCACCTGGTCGAAGGGCAGTGTATTCAATTGCTTTTTTGACTTATTCAAATGGGTAATCGCAGTGTTCATTCCCACTCTGTAAAGCCACGTGCTTGGCTTAGCCGCTTTTTTGAAACTGTCAAAGGATTTCCATGTTTGATAGACTATTTCCTGATAAAGATCTTCCTGTTCGGCTTTCTCCTTCGCATAAATCGTCGCAATCTTGAAGATCAGCCCTTGATTTTCATGGATAAGATTGACGAACTCTTCCTCTTTACTCATTTGGTCTCATTTACTTTATTAGTCTCCGATCCTTGAAAAAAATCACAGAATTGCGGAATAATATTTAGCAAAAATAAAATAGTAGATGCAAAACTGTTCCTGAGATACAAACAGTGACGAAAATAGTAATAAAGTCCAGCTTCTGGAGAAGCAGGACAACTGCTACAGCAGAAGTCAAAATAATTCTTTGGGTTCTCTTTGAAAACCTTTGTACCCTCTGTGGTTAAAACAATCCATCTCAAATCCTTATTTTCGTGTTATGCAGTGGTCCACACCTTTTACAATTTCGGAATCCCTCTTCCCTATTTCTCATCAGAGCAAAATCTTAAGCTTGGGTTCCTGCTTTGCACAGACTATAGGACAAAAAATGATAGCTCACAAATTTGATTGCTTGGTCAATCCGTTTGGAACAATCTTTCATCCCATGATTTTGGGGGATCTGCTGGATCACGCAATTTTCCAGGACGAGCTGGAAGATAACGGAATTGTAGAACGTGATGGAGTATTTTTCTATCTGGGCGCCCATTCCGACTTGTATGCTTTTTCGAAGAGTGAGCTGGCTCAAAAATACCAAACCCAGCTTGCTGCGGTGAAAGATTATCTGGAAAACGGCACGCATCTTATTTTGACATTTGGAACTTCCTGGATTTACAAAACAGAGGGATTTGGAAGAGTCGCAAATTGCCATAAGCTTCCACAAAAGCTGTTTAGGAAAAAGCTTGTAGCTCTTGAGGAGATGGTTTCCCACCTGAGCCATGTTTTCGGAAATATTTCCAGGATAAATCCTGAGTTGAAAATCATTTTGACAGTGAGTCCTGTCCGGCATATCAAAGACGGAATTCCAGAAAACCAGTTAAGTAAAAGCCTTCTCCGGGTTCTTTGTCATGAGCTAGAAATGAGATTAAGTAATTTAACATACTTTCCTGCCTATGAAATCCTTATAGATGAGTTACGCGACTATCGCTTTTACAAAGAAGACCTGATTCATCCCAGCCTGGAAGCAGAAAATTACATCTGGGAAAAATGGAAAAACTCAAATTTCACTGAAGAAACAAGACATAAAACCGAGCAGATTCGCAAGATCAACCAAGAGCTTGCCCATCGCCCACTCAACCCCAAAAGTGAGAGCCACAGAAAGTTTCTGCTAAGTCTTCTGTCAAAGCTGGAACGATTAAATACGGAATTTGATTTTTCTATGGAGATTAAGAAAGTGAAAACACAATTAACAATGTGATTCATTTACGAGCTACGAAATACGATTTACGGGGTAAAACTTAGTGTTAAACTCATATTATAATCCTACACCTCTTCTACCATTCAAAATCCATCTCCCTTCTCACCACTTTACAACCTTACCACTTTCTAATTAACCAATCCACCATGCCTAATCGCCTTATACATTCCCAAAGTCCTTACCTACTCCAACACGCCCACAATCCGGTAGATTGGCTTCCTTGGGGACCTGAAGCTTTGGAAAAGGCAACAAGCGAAAATAAGCCGATCCTGGTTTCTATTGGTTATTCGGCTTGTCACTGGTGTCATGTGATGGAGCGCGAAAGTTTCGAAGACGAGGCTACGGCCGAGCTGATGAATGCGCATTTTGTCTGCATCAAAATCGACAGAGAAGAACGGCCTGATATTGACAATATTTACATGGATGCAGTGCAAGCTATGGGGCTGCAGGGAGGATGGCCGCTTAATGTGTTTTTGATGCCCAATCAAAAGCCATTCTACGGTGGCACCTATTTCCCAAACCAACAATGGAAAGGGCTTTTGGCAAACATTGCGGATGCTTTTGAAAAACACGAAGATCAACTGGCTGAAAGTGCAGAGGGATTTGGTACCAGTTTGAACCGAAAGGAAACGGAGAAATATGGGATTTCTGCAGGTAATCAGGAGCTCGACCCGGATGAACTTGCGGAAATAGCCGCTAAAATCACTTCACAGCTTGATCGGGAATGGGGCGGAATGAACCGTGTGCCGAAATTCCCCATGCCTGCTATCTGGAGCTTTCTGTTGGATTATGGGCTGCTTCGCCGGGACGAGAAGCTCATTAATGAAGTACTTTTTACCCTGCGTAAAATCGGAATGGGAGGAATCTACGATCAGTTGAGAGGCGGCTTTGCACGGTATTCCGTGGATGGAGAGTGGTTTGCCCCGCATTTCGAAAAAATGCTCTATGACAACGGCCAATTACTGGAGCTTTATGCCAAAGCTTTTCAAGTGAATCGAGATAATTTTTTCAAAGAAAAAGTAACAGAAACAGTCGCCTGGCTGGAAGCTGAAATGGGGAACGGTGAAGGAGGATTTCATGCGGCCCAAGATGCTGATTCGGAAGGTGTAGAAGGCAAGTTCTACGTTTGGAGCTATGGAGAACTGAAGGAATTGATCCCAAATGAGTTGCCTTGGTTTAGTAAACTTTATAATCTCAAACCCGAAGGGAACTGGGAAGAAGGGGTAAATATTCTTTTCCAAACACAAAGCGAACAAGAAATAGCGGAAGGGTTTGGGATGAGTGAGGATGAATTAAAGAGCAAATTAAGAGAAGTAAAAAGTCAACTGCTGTTAGTAAGAAACCAACGGATTTTCCCGGGAAAAGACGATAAAATCCTGAGCGGATGGAATGGTCTGATGAGCTCGGGATTGATTCAGGCGTATTATGCTACCGGTGAAAAAAGCATGCTAGATCTCGCAGTCAAAAATCTAAAATTCCTTCAGGACAAATTACTGGTAGACGGCGTATTACACCGTGCTTACAAAAACGGAAAGGCTTATACTCCTGGCTTTTTGGAAGATTATGCGTCCGTGATCAAAGCATCATTAATGGCCTTTGAAGCCACAGGAGATGCACAATGGCTCGATTTCGCAAGACCCCTGGCAGACTTTTGCATTGCAGAGTTTTACGATGATTCGGACGGGTTTTTCTATTTCAACAATCCAAGCGCAGAAAAATTAATTGCCAATAAAAAGGAGCTTTTTGACAATGTGATCCCTGCTTCCAATTCTATGATGGCAAGGAATCTCCATAGGCTGTCGCTTTTCACTTACGAGGAAAAATACACTGAAATAGCCTCCAAAATGCTTGGTGGAATGAAAGAATTAATTCTAAAAGAACCCGGTTTTCTTTGCAATTGGGCTTCCTTATTTCTCGAAAAACTTGTCCCAACTGCGGAAACAGCAATAATTGGAACAGGAGCTTCGATGAGAGCCAAAGAATTTCATCAGAACTACACACCCAATATGATTGTGGCGTTCTCAGAAAGTCCGACAGATAATGCCGCAATTCTTGCGGATAAAATGCCTGATCCGGCCGGAAATGCCTTAATTTATGTCTGCTTCGACCATGCCTGCCGCAAGCCTGTAAGTACCCGTGAAGAAGCCATTTCTCAACTCCCATATTTAGCCTAAGACTATTGGAAAGCCTGTTTGGAGATCAAGATTTATATCCTGCCGATAGCGGAAATAATTTCGCAGATATCATTCTGCCTGTTCCAATTCCAAGGATGTTCACTTACAGCATCCCCCATTCCATGCAGCGGGAGATTAATCTGGGTGCACGGGTGATTGTTCAGTTTGGCAAGAAGAAGGTGCTCACAGGAATCATCGGCAAAGTACACAACAAGCCTCCCCAAGCCTATCAGGCCAAACCGATTTTGGAAGTGTTGGATGATCAACCGAGCGTCAATCCACTTCAAATCCGCTTTTGGGTATGGATGGCAGAATATTACTTCTGCCACATCGGAGAAGTAATGCATGCAGCACTGCCTTCAGGCTTGAGATTGAGCAGCGAAAGCAAGGTGCAGCTCAATCCGAATTTTGATAGAGAAGAAAGCAAGTATCCTTTGGATGATCGTGAGATTATGATCTTAGATGCATTAGAGGATAAACCTGAGCTTTCCTATGACGACTGCGAAAAGGTTCTGTCTATCAAAAGCATCCATCCAATCCTGAAGAGTTTGGTGAAAAAAGAAGCGATCTTGATTTTTGAGAAAGTTCAGGAAAAGTACACGCCTAAAGTAGAAACCAGAATTCGATTAACTCCTGAAATTGTTGGAAGCAAAAGTGCCTTACAGGAGGTTTTCGATAGCTTGTCGAAGAAAGCAAAACAGGAATCTATTCTACTGAAATATTTACGGGACGTTCCCTTTCTCCAAAAGCCAAAGTCCAACGAAAAAGGAGTCGCCAAAGCAACGCTGCTGGAAGAGGGTGATTCTGAGAGTTCGCTGAATACCTTAATCAAAAACGGGATTTTTGAATCATTCAAAGTCGTGGTAAATAGACTTGCCGAAGAAGAACCCGAATCGGAGCCGGCCGTTCTTTCCACCAGTCAGCAATCCGCCTTCGAAGAAATAAAGCACCAATTTGAAAGCAAGCAATCAGTCCTGCTACATGGGGTGACAGGCAGTGGAAAGACTGAAATCTACATACAGATGATCCGGGAAGTGCTGGATAGTGGTTCGCAGGTCTTATTTCTTTTACCCGAAATCGCCCTTACCACCCAGATCGTTACTCGGCTGAAGAAAGTATTTGGAAGTCAAATGGGCGTTTATCATTCGAAGTATTCGGACAATGAGCGTGTGGAAGTATGGAATGGAGTCTTAAGTGGAAGATTTTCCTTTGTGGTGGGAGTACGGTCCTCTATTTTCCTGCCCTTTGATAGCCTAGGACTGATTATCGTAGATGAAGAGCATGAGTCAAGTTACAAGCAGTTTGATCCTGCACCTAGGTTTCAGGCACGGGACTCTGCGATTATGCTTGCTTATTTTCACCAAGCCAGAACGCTTCTGGGCTCAGCCACACCATCTTTCGAATCCTATTTCAACGCCAGCCAGGGCAAATTTGGGTATGTGGAATTGACCCATCGCTTTGGTGATGCCAGCATGCCTCATTTCCATCTTGCCGATATGGCGGCAGATAAACGGAAAAACCTACTCAAACTTGACACCACCCGGATTCTAAGAGAGAAGATTCAGGATGCACTGGCCAAGCAGGAACAAGTCTTGATTTTCCAGAACCGCAGAGGCTATTCGCCTTATATCCAATGCGAGGATTGCGGTTGGACAGGACAGTGTGTGCAGTGCGATGTCAGCCTTACTTACCATCAGTTCTCCGAAGAACTCCGATGCCATTATTGTGGATACAAAGAGAAAGTCCCCAGCTCCTGCCCTGCCTGCGGCAGTACCCAACTGACCACTATGGGCATGGGAACGGAGCGGATTGAGGAATCGCTCAGTTTACTTTTTCCAGAGGCTAGAATCGGAAGAATGGATCTGGACACGACACGAAACAAGCATGGTTATCAGCGCTTACTGGATGAGTTTGGCTCCGGAAATCTGGATATTCTCGTCGGCACACAGATGATCACCAAGGGACTGGATTTTGGAAGGGTGACCGTAGTGGGAATTTGGGATGGAGATAGAATCTTAAACTTCCCTGACTTCCGGGCCGGAGAAAGAGCCTTTCAGCAAATCACCCAAGTAGCCGGAAGAGCTGGCAGAAGAGAAGCACAAGGGCAAGTGATCGTACAAACCAGAGATCCTGAAACTCAGATGTACGCCCAGGTGATCAAGGGAGATTACTTTGAGTTTTTCAACCATGAAATTCACGACAGAAAGAAGTTTTATTACCCCCCTTTTGTGAAATTGGTAAAAATCACCACCCGACATACGGATTATAAAGTAGCTGAAAAAGCAGCGCTAAACCTGCATCATGGCATGGCAGAGATACCGATTAAAAAGATCGTGCTTGGCCCGGAAAAGGGCATAATTGCCAGAATCAAGAATCAATATCAATTTGAGAGTTTGATCAAACTTGATCGGTCAGGGAATACTCCTGTGGTGTTTAAAGAACACCTTTGGAAAATCACAGAGGAACTGAAATCCAGACCCGAGTTTCGTTCGGTGAGGTTTGTGGTGGATGTGGATCCGAGTTGATTAATTGATTTGAGGATTGAAATATTGGAAAATCAGACACGGCTCTACACCCTGCTTATCAATAAGTTAAAACCTTTTTTATATATTTATGCGTATAACTACTTGATCATGCGCATAAAAAATGAAAAAGAGACTTAACATCACCATTGAGGAAAATCTGCTAGATAAAATCAAAATCTACGCAGACCAAAATGAAACAAGTATTTCTAGCTTGGTAGAAGAGCATTTTGAAACTTTGGTGAAACCCAAACCCAAATTAAAAAATGGAATGAGCTTGGTGGAATACATGAAATCATTGCCGAAATTTGATATCCCTGACAATTACGATTACAAAGAAGAATATTATAAAGCCAAAGCAAAAAAAATGGGCTATGAAGATCTTTTTTGATGTAAACGTACTTCTAGATATTAGTATTAAAAGGACTTCCGATCCAGAGAAATTTTCAGTAATACTAAATCACTTGTCAACTGGGAAAATTCAAGGTTTCATTACCACTGGAGTTGTCCAGACATGTGCTTACGTTTTGATCAAACTCTTAGATTATGAAAAAACATCTGAAATTTTAACTAACCTAATTGCTAATTTTGACTTTTTAGATGGTAAAAAAAGTGATGTTCAGAATGCTTTAGCTATGAAGTTTCCTGATATTGAAGATGCCATATTTTTTCAGATTGCGCTTGATCACCACATGGATGCAATAGTAACCTCAGACCGCGATTTTCTCAAACTCTCAAAACCTTATTTACAAGTGATAACTCCAGAGGAGCTGATAGAAAGTCTGTCGAAATAAACAATCGCTATCCTCTCTTCAAACAGCCTTTCTTAAGGGATACTCTTTAATCAGCCATTCAGCAGGTATCTTGAGGAGATGGCTAAATTTCCTGATCATCGT
>CBFGUY010000182.1:0-7952 GCA_965651895.1 uncultured Algoriphagus sp.
ATTTAAGGTTAAAAGATTGATTGAAAACTCTACGAATTGTCTGCCTAAGCAACCACCGCAGCGAGAAAAAGGTTCTCAGTGATGCAATTTCCTTTTATTTTCTCAGTTTTTTAAAAAATTCCTGCAAAAGAAGTTCAGAGTCCTGGGCCATACTTCCTGAAAAGACTTTTGTCTTAGGATGCAAAACCCCCGGATTACTATGGGAAAAGCCTCTTTTGGGATCTGATGCCCCATAATGAACCTCAGCGATCTGAGACCAGAATAAGGCACCACCACACATTACACAGGGCTCTAAAGTAACGTAGAGTCTGCAGTCATTCAGATATTTCGCCCCCATATAATTAGCTGCTGAAGTGATGGCAAGCATTTCGGCGTGGGCGGTCACATCGTTGAGTTTTTCTGTCTGGTTATATGCTTTGGCAATAACCCGGTTTTTAGACACGATGACTGCACCCACTGGAATCTCCCCTTCTTCAAATGCCTGACGGGCTTGCTTTAGGGCTTCATTCATGAAGTACTCGTGACTGTATCGTTCTATATCCAAAGTTGTCTAGAAAAAGTCCAGGATTTCATTTCTCACACCATCGTTGATGATGAATGCAAGGATCAAAGACACCACCAAACCTATAAATGCTTTGGAAACATCCTTTCGGGCAAGCTTGAATGCTCTAAACAGCCAGGCATTGCGCTTTTCCGCTTTGGCATGTTTGCCAAGTGCGATGGCTATTTCCCTTCCCCCAAGTAATCCAATAAACACCCAGGTAGTACTCATCGGTACATTACTGTACAATTTGAAGTAAAACAGAATGATAGCATAGACGAAATCCACGATGGTAGCTGCACGGACATCGGTCACACTGGTCTTCTCATTGACGATACCTTGGATTTTATCCCCTTTCAGATAGAAAAGAAATCCCAGACCTATAAATACAAAGCCGGTATAAACGGAGAATTCCAGTACGCTTAATTGTCTCGGAAGAAACACTGCAATATTAGCCGCATCCTGCATGATCCACACTGCCCAAAGTGTCCCTGAGGTGATCCATTGTAGAAAAATCCAATAGGGCGCTGGTTTTCCCTTGAGGTAGTTTTTCACAAAACGCTCCAAAACAAACCAGACCACCATCGCTATACTAAAGGCCAACAAATAGCCCACAAAACTCTTGAACATGACACTGACGATCGTGCCTGCCTTGTAGGTAAATACGTTCAACAAGAGAAATGTAGTGGAAACTGGCATTCTCATTCTAGTCATGATGAGAAGTACAATAGGAGCAGCGAGCTGAAGGAAAACAAAGCTGGTAGGTGCCTTATCCAGCCCAGGCACGCTAAGTCGCTGGTAACTCACATCTCCATTATAAGTGAACCAGCTATAAGTAACAGTCCCTACAAAAATCAACCCCATAAAGAGCCAAAGCCAATACCATTTCTTATTATAATTGGAGGCTATGAATGTCCCGATAGTCTGGATACTGTCGTTAGCTATGGCAGAGTAAGCGGCCAGCGCAAATCCAAACCACATGGCAGCATAGGTATAGGGTGTCAATAATCCTGCGATGGATATCAGAACACAGATAACTACCAAAAATGATTTCTCTTTTTTGGTGAAATCAAAAAGAGAATATGCGCTTTTAGACAGCTTATCCTGATTGATGTTTTGGTCTATTTTCTTTTTGGCCATGGTTTGCCTTTAGGTCAGTCGCGCAAAATTAAAGAAGATATACTTCTATCCATATTATCAAATTGTTAAGTAAGCACATTTCTACTTCAAAAAGATAGTTTCATCTTGTTTTTCGCAAAAAAATTTCAACTTTTGCCCATAATTTTATTGAAAATTTGGATTCTAGAGTAAGCTTGTCTTCAAGCCTCTACCTCCTCAATCCTAAACAGTTGATTACAAAAAACAAGGATACATCCTAAATCATGTAGATGGAGGGCTTAGAGCTGGAAAAAAACAAAGTAAATAGAACCAAAAGCTATCTGCTGATGCTTCTGGCACTTTTGCTATTCATCTTTGCCATTGACTTGCTCACCGTAGCCATGAGCCACTTAAACAACGAAGTGGCAGAAAATATTCTTTTGGCTACCCGTAATCCGTTTGTGAGTCTTTTTATCGGCCTGCTGATGACGGCCCTGATTCAGAGCAGTTCCACAGTCACTGCCAGTGTAGTGGCGGTGGTGGCTGCGGGCAATCTCACACTGGAACAGGCCGTCCCTATGGTGATGGGTGCCAATATAGGGACCACGCTGACTTCTACACTGGTTTCCCTTTCGTATATCATGAATAGAAAACAATTCAGGAGGGCTTTGTCCGCAGGAATGCTTCATGATATTTTCAATATTTTCACGGTGGTTCTTTTGTTGCCATTGGAGGTATATTTCGGTTTCTTGTCCAAGGTTTCCATTTCGATCGCCCACCTCTTTGTACCGAATGAGTCCTACACTGGCCCTATCGTTTACAACAAAGTCTTTACAAGACCTATAACTGAGTGGATCTCCAGTACGATTGATATCCCATTCCTGACCATGATTCTTTCTATTTTTCTGGTCTTTGGTGCTATTAAACTCCTGTCATCAGCCGTTTACCAAGCATTTGTACTTGACAGCTTTCAAGAATTAAACAAGCTGATCTTCAGGAATCCTTACATGGCCTTTATTTATGGGACATTTTTCACGGCCGCAGTGCAGTCCAGCACCGTCACCACCTCGCTGATAGTGCCTCTGGTGGCTAATAAAAAAGTGTCTGTAAAAAAGTCCTTTCCCTTTATCATTGGCGCCAATATAGGAACTACCATTACTGCCGCAATAGCCGCAATCTATAAGACAGAAGCTGCCATCGCACTGGCCATTGTCCATTTTCTCTTCAATTTCATAGGAGCTTTGATCTTTTTGCCATTTCCTACTCTAAGAAATCTCCCAGTACAATTGGCCAAGTACATGGGTACTAAATCCGTTAACAGCAAGTTTATAGGCTTTGCTTATATCCTGTTGACTTTCTTCATTATTCCATTTTTACTGATTTACTTCAGCAATTAACCGGAATTCCTCCAGGAATCCATCAAGACCTTAGCTGAGCTTGTACCAATCCTGTCTGCACCTGCTTTGATCAACTCCAGCGCAAAATCAAGCGTCTTGATTCCTCCGCTTGCCTTTATCCCTACTGATGAGGATAAGGTCTGGCGCATTAATCTGATGTGGTCTATTTGTGCGCCATTGTGAGCATATCCGGTGGATGTTTTCACAAAATCAGCCCCTGCATCCTCACAGATCGTACAGGCTTCCATGATTTGTTGTTCCGTCAAGTAAGCTGTCTCTATAATCACCTTTAGGATTCTTTCCTCTTCATGGCAGATTTTGGCGATTTGTGCGATCTCCACTTTGGCCCAATTCATCCCCGAATGAAACGCAGTCTGAGACCATACCAGATCCAGTTCATCCGCACCCTGCCGGATCGATTCCCTGGTTTCGAATACTTTTGTAGCTGTATCAGTATAGCCAAAAGGAAATCCGATAACAGTCACCAGCTGTACATTCTCATCTCCCAAATCCCTCTTTACCTGCTTCAGCCAGAAAGGAGGAACGCAAATTCCAATAAACTGCTCCTCTATCGCTTCTCTGACGAGCAACGCCACTTCAGTACCTGTCATAGTGGGCTTAAGTAGAGTGGATTCCAAAAATCTGTTTAGGTTATTCATGGTGATTTACAAAGTCAGTCAGGTACATAAACTCTAGGGTCAGATCCCCATCTCTGGCAATCGTAGCACGCTCCAGAATTCCGGAGTTTTCTCCCAAAAGTGCCGGAATCACCCAGTTTGTCAGCTGAATGCCAAATTCTTTGCTGGCCTCTCGTGGAAGCTCACAAGGCAGATTATCAATTGCCATGACGGAAATACTGGTCTGGCTGCTAAATGCCGGGATTTTACTGCCCGATTGGCGGTCCACATCATACACCGGATCTATAATTGTACTGGAAGTAAGTGTAGTGGGTGTCGCCCCACCCACATCACAGCTTATATCAGCGATCACTGATAGTTGGAAATCCTCCTCCGCTATATCCCTCAATTCGAATAAGCGGGGAGCGTCGGGATTCCAATAAGCGCCAGAAATCAAAATTTCCCCTGCTTCGGAAAATTTCAGAAAGTGGCTTTCGTAACGCTCGGGAAAAGCATGGAATTCTTCCCTGTCAAAGCCCCCGTCAGACTTTCTTCGATTGTAATCTTCAGATTTCAATTTTACGTAAACCGGTTCTTCATAGTAGAGATGCAGGAAATCATCCACTGAAACCTCCTTGATATGCATGGCATCCAAAACCTCCATCGCACCGCTGCCTACTCTTCCTGATCCGGTCAGTATAATTTTCACCGGAGGAAGCTGGACTTTTGACAGCTCCTGGTGAAGTTCTTCAAGATTGAGACATTCATTTGCCCGTTTGAGATCAAATAATCCCGTTTTTTTTCCATAAGTCCAAAACGCATTATAGGCTCCTACAATTCCTGCCCACCTGCCAAAAGCAACCACCCTTTTTCCTTGCTCATCTTTCAAAACTTCATAGTCAATCAACCTGATATTCATATCCAGAACAGCCCGCAGCAAGTTTCGGTTAACAGGTTGTTTTTTGATCGTATGCGAAAAGAAAAAATAGGTTTTACCTGCTATCAGATTAGGTACCGGCACCTCCTTCACTCCAAAGAGCACATCACATCCACTGACATCATCCACCACTTCCACACCCATTTCCCTAAATTCATGATCTGAATACGCACGAAAAGAACTGGACTGTACTTGAATGCTTAGCTCGCCCCGATGCTTATCCTGAATGTCCTTAAGCTGGGCAGGGGTAAATGGAACACGTTTGTCAGGTGGATTTTTTCCTTCGCGAATTATTCCGATTTTCATAAAAATTATAGTTTCTCCTAAATTGGTACTTCCTAATGGATTACATTCTTCTGGCACTAAACTGGGTTCTGTTTTACACGTTATGTTCCCTACTGGCTGCATCCAAGATAAAAAGAATTTTGGAGGTAAAATGGGGGAAAGCAAACAAATGGTACCTCCTTGTCCATGCCTTATTGACTATTTTGATTTTATCAGGGATTACTACGCAGGCACTGTTGATCCACAAAACGGTATTGCTTTCCAAAAGTGATCTAACTGATTACCTAGGCTATATGCTAGCCGGATTTGGCACGATCATCGTCACCAAGTCAAGCAAGAAGTATTCTTTGAAAAGACTATTGGGATTTGAGTCCAGTTCAGAGGAAGAAAAATTGGTCACTAGCGGATTGTATTCCAAAATCCGGCATCCACTTTATGCCGGATTAGTATTGATTTTTAGTGGGTATTTCCTGTTCTCAGGCACCATTACTGCCGCTGTTCATTTAGGATGCTTTATCCTTTATTTGCCAATTGGGATCTCTCTTAAGGAAAAAGAATTACTGCTAAAATATGGTGATGCCTATCGCGGATATAAAACTACGGTGCCTGCCCTGATCCCGAAATTAGGGTAAGCCGCTGAGCTGGAATTACAATTCCTTTCTCTTCATCTGGACTTCTGCAAAAACCTGCTTCTGAGCACGGCATTGAACCGAAAAAATCTCTCGGAACCTTAGCCGTGCTTCTTTCCCACATGCTTAATCTGTCCACCTTTCACTTCCTTGATTGTCTGTAAGTAGAAAAAGGCTGTAGGATCTATTTCCTGTACTGCCAGTTTGATACGATGTACTTCCAGCCTAGTCACGACTGTCATGATGATATCACAAGGATGCTTGATATGAAAGGTCTCAGGCAGATAGCCCCGCTCTCCTTTATATACCGAAATGGCCTTACCAAACTGCTTTACGATCAGATTTTTGACCTCTTCGTCATTTTTGGAAATAATCGTCAAAGCAGTGTATTCCTCCAAACCATCTACAATATAATCGGTCATCTTGATCGCCGTAAAGTAGGTGATGATAGAATACATCGCAGGCTCGATTCCGAAAAACAAGGCAGCAAACAGGAAAATCAATGAGTTAAAAAACATGGTGATCTCACTGGCGGAAAGCGGGGAATTTTTGTGTACAAACTCCGTGATCACTTCAAAACCATCTATCAATCCTCCACCACGCAATATCAGACCTATCCCCACCCCCATCAGAACACCTCCGAACACAGCACTGAGCACCATGTCATTTGTGATCGGGGTGAAGGAGACAACCTCCAGCACCAAGACCAACAGGAATATTGAAAAAGTGGATTGTACCGCAAAGGTCTTCCCTATCTTCTTCCAGCCAAGCCAAAGGAAAGGGATATTGAAGGCTACCAGTAATAGATTGATATTGACACCATAGTGCAAATTGACAATAATAGCCATACCGGTTACTCCCCCATCTAGAAATTGATTGGGTAGAAGGAACATTTCAAGGGCGGCGGCGGCGCAAAACACCCCAGCTATGATATAGAGAATAGAAAAAGGATCCAAAATGGATCTCCAATCCACGTGATTTTGAGTAAGATGCATGAATTATTAATTGATAAAATGCGATAGTTTCCTGGGAAAAACCGAGTCCAATATAATGCAATAAACATTATTCATTTACTCCCGGTCATTCTAATCCAATTTAGGTAAACTCAACTTGTACTTCATAGAAAGAAGCCTGATCAAGATTATGACCGCTATGGATGAGAGCAAATTTACATCTCTGGAAACATCGAAATAATTTAGTATCAAATAGAAAATGGCTCCAGACAGACAGGCCGAGGCATAGATTTCTTTTCTGAATAAAATAGGTATTTCATTGGTCAACGTATCCCTGATTACTCCGCCCATTACCGCTGAAAACATTCCCATAATAGCTGCAATCTCTGGCCTAACTCCCAAGCTAAGTGCTTTCTCTACCCCCAAAACAGTGAAAAAAGCGATTCCCAACGTGTCAAACAGAAAGAAGGTTCTGCGTAGCCTACTTAGGAAATTAGGGAAAACAAAGGCGGCCAAAATACCTATCAAAATAGCATATAGAAACCTTACGTCCCCAATCCAGACAAGTGGATAACTATCCAGCAAAATATCCCGCAGCGTACCTCCTCCGATGGCTGTAATGAATCCGGTAAAACCAGCCCCAAACATATCATGCTCCCGCTCCCGAACAGCAAGGACGCCAGAGATGGCGAAGACAATGGTCCCAAGCAATTCTAAGGCATACTGTAATTCCATATTCTAAAAATTCTTTATACAATGCTGTTCCCACATCCAACATTTCCAAACTTACCACTTACAGCTTCAATTTACGCTCTTCTCCATTACAAAAACTCCCATGGCCCGCTGCCCGTGGACAAGCACTGATTTTGGAGATTCTATAAATTGTAAGCCAAGTGTATTTAACTTGTCCACATGCCGCTGTTGTAGCAAGAATCGCTCAGATCCATCCGGCAATAGATATCTACCACCACTCACCTCCTTGCTTACTTCCAACATACCTCCAAAAGCCGTGGTCATCCTGAACCATAAAGTTCCTCCAGGCTTAAGCACACGGAGCATTTCGTTCATCATTTGCCAAAAGTTGGCTTCGTCTCCCGCAAAGTGAAGCACGGCAGAGCAGATTACTGCATCAAATGCCTCTTTATGAAAAGGAATATCTTCCATTTTTCCATGCTGAAAACGATGAATATCATAAGATGGATCAAGACTTCTAGCAGCATAGCGAAGGTATTGAATAGCAAGATCCTGCTGATCGATTCCAAATACCTGATAACCCGCATTAATAAAATATTGAGCGTTACGGCCTTCCCCGCATCCTGCGTCCAGTATTTTCATATCAGGGGTGAATCTTCCTTTCAGGATCTGATCCAGCAGATAGATGTCAATATTGCCGAGTAATCTATTCAGTTCTGCGATCTGCATTTTCCCATTCATCTAGTGCTTTGGCGGCTTTCTGCCGGCCTATTTCTATTAATTCTGCAGCCCGGTGAAACTC
>CBFGUY010000183.1:0-7750 GCA_965651895.1 uncultured Algoriphagus sp.
TTCCAGTTGGCGGGAGTAGCCACAGAATAGTTAGCGGTAAGCTGTAAGGAATCAATCACCCGGAGAAGTTCTTCAAAGTTTCTACCTGTACTTGCAGGATAGGTAATAATCAGCTTGATCTTCTTGTCATTACCAATTACAAATACAGAGCGTACAGTGAAATTCTCATTTGAATTGGGATGGATCATATCGTAAAGATCAGCGATTTTTCTGTCCTCATCTGCGATAATCGGAAAGTTGACTTCGCAATTTTGGGTTTCATTGATGTCTGAAATCCAACCTTTGTGGCTTTCCAAGCCATCCACGCTGAGTGCCACCACTTTGGTGTTTCGCTTCTTAAATTCATCCTTAAGTTTGGCTACAGTACCAAGTTCAGTAGTGCAAACCGGAGTGTAATCGGCAGGATGGGAAAACAGAACTCCCCAGTTGTCTCCTAAATACTCATGAAAATCAATTGTTCCTTCTGTAGTTTCGGCCGTAAAATTCGGGGCCATATCACCTAGTCGTAATGCCATGTTGTTTTGTGTTTAAAAGTTCTGATCTCTATACGTCCATTATAACATCCGAGATGCTTTTCAGTTCCTGTTTTTTTCTAAATCTTTCTGAAAATCCACCCAAACTTAAACCCGATTATGAAAATCTCAGTTGTAAGTCCAACTAATCCTTTTACTTCGTATTTAAACCAAATCTGAAATAGTAATGAAAACCTACTACAATCCCGAAGACCTTAAGAACTTTAGCAAAATAGGTGAGTTTCAAAAGCCCTTGGCGGACAAGTTTTTCGAGTATTATGGAGAAGTTTTTGCGGAAGGTGCACTTACTGCCCGTGAAAAATCACTGATAGCACTTGCTGTAGCCCACACCATACAGTGTCCGTATTGTATAGACGCGTACACCACAGATACAATGGAGAAAGGATGTGATGAGGAGCAAATGATGGAGGCTGTACATGTGGCGGCAGCTATCAGAGGGGGAGCGTCACTAGTACATGCCACCCAGATGATGAATAAAGCCAAAGAAATATCCATGTAATCAATGAAGTCTCTACAAGCACAAGATCACCCATTATCCAGTACTGAAGCAGAAATCGAACTTTTGGAATCTGACATGCCCGGATTTAAGGGGGATAGGTTTGCAGCTGAAATGCGCAGATCAAACCTTTTCCCTTTGAAGCCGACTCATGTTGAGATTTTGCAGATTAATCTTGGCAAAATGTGTAATCAGGTCTGCAAGCACTGCCATGTAGATGCGGGACCTGATCGTAAGGAAATCATGACAAAGGCGACCATGTACGAATGCCTTGAAGTCATCAAAAACCATAACATCACTACCATAGATTTGACTGGAGGGGCGCCGGAGATGAATCCTGATTTTCGCTGGTTTGTAGAATCTATTCGTGCAGCTAATCCATCGGTGAATATCATCGTCCGCTGCAATCTTACCATCATTCTTGCCAATCCTAAATACCATGATCTACCTGAGTTCTATAGAAGACATGGGATAGAAATCGCATCATCCTTGCCTTATTTCACTGCCCTGAAAACAGATTCCCAGCGGGGAGACGGGGTTTTTGATAAATCCATCAAGGCATTAAAAATGTTGAATGAACAAGGCTATGGGATAGAGGGAAGCGGGCTGATTCTTAATCTGGTATATAATCCTTCCGGTGCTTTTATGCCGGCAGCTCAAGCCGGACTTGAGGCAGAGTTTAAGAAAAAGCTCTCGGAGAAGTTTGGTATTACATTCAATTCTCTATTTACCATCACTAACCTTCCGATTAGCCGATTCTTGGAATATCTCTTAAGAACGGATAATTATGAGTCCTACATGGAAAAGCTTATCACTAGCTTCAATCCTGTGGCCGCTTCCGGAGTGATGTGCAGAAATACTATCTCTGTAGGATGGGACGGATATCTATATGACTGTGATTTTAATCAAATGCTGGAGCTAAAAGTAACCTCTGAGAATTCCCAGCACATTCGGGACTGGAACGAAAAGTCATTGACCGAACGGGAAATCATTGTGAAAAACCATTGCTTTGGTTGCACTGCGGGAGCAGGGTCGAGCTGTGGTGGAGCTACTACCTGATATGAGAGATGCTGTATTGATTTTTCAGAAAAATGCCAGATTGGGCAAAGTCAAAACCAGGCTGGCAGCAGGAATAGGGGATCATGCTGCTTTAAAGGTCTATGAACTTTTGGTGAGTTATACACATAGGGTACTTTCCCAAGTTGATGCACAGAAAGTGCTCTTTTATTCGGATTACTTTGAAATGGATTTATCAATTTACCCAAAAAATTATCGATTTGAACTCCAGTCAGGTTCAGGTTTGGGGGAGAAAATGAGCAATGCCTTTCAGAAACTATTCAATGAAGGTTTTGATAGACTGTTAATAATCGGAACGGATTGTGCTGAACTAACTCCCGAATTGATTAATGAGGCATTTGATAAATTGGAAGAAAATGAAGTAGTCATAGGCCCTGCTGAGGACGGCGGGTACTATCTGTTGGGGATGCGTAGGTTTATCCCAGGGGTATTTCGGGGAATTCCCTGGAGTACAGACCAGGTCGCTGCGTTGACAAAAGATTACCTGTCTCTTAATGGGTATTCTTATTCCCAGCTTTCAACTCTCTCGGATGTAGATGTAATAGAGGATTGGAACAAAGTGAAGGACAAGATTAAATCTTAAAGTATGTTTGCGCGCTGTGGAATTTACAGGAAAGTCCTGATCTTACCTGAGTTTTGCATGATTCTGATCGCCCCATGATCGCTTTCTTAAATTATAGATATCAATATGACAATAAAAAGATATAAGCCAGCCAGTTTTGTATTCATCGTGCTTTTCCTACTGATAAGCTTACCCTGGAATAGCTATGGACAAACCCAGACAAATAAGTATGATATCGTACTGGCAGGATTCACAATAGGGAGTATGCAAGCAGATAAAACTACTACTGCCGAGGGGATAGATTACCAGATTCACAGTAAGGTGGAATTCTGGTTTTTTGGAAAAATACATGTAGAATTCCTACAAAAAGCACATTATGAAAATGGACAGCTCATGCGGGCCACTACAAATTCAGATTCTAACAGAGGGAATTTTTTGACCACAGTCACATGGAATAAAGACCACTATGATGTAGATGCCAATTCCTATAAATTCCACAATGAAGAGCCTATTAAGCAAGTGATCAATGCAAGTACTGCCACATTGTATTTCCATGAGCCTAAGGATGGTGATGTTCTGATTTCAGAAAACTTCGGGATGCTTACCAAGGTGAGGGAAATAAGTAAGGGAGTCTATGAAATAGATGTGAATGGAAATATGAACCGGTTTCATTACGAAGGAGGGGTTTTGCAAAAAGTAATTTTGGAGAACAACATAAAGAATTATTCAATTAAACTTAAAGTTGACTGATATACGCCAAATTTCTATAATAATCCCCTGTATAGATGAAGAGGAGAATCTAAAGGAATTACTCCCATATCTTCAAAAATATGCTGATGGGAAAGTTCAGGAAATTATAGTGGTGGATGGAGGGTCCCAAGATCATACTGTAGCAGTTGCCGCCTCATTTGGAGCCACTATCATCCACTCACCGGTCAGGAATAGGGCCATACAATTAAACTTGGGAGCAGCGCAGGCAAAAGCTGATGTTTTTTACTTTGTCCATGCGGATACCAGACCCCCTCTGGAATTTGCAAAAGTGATCCTAGACCATATATCAGGTGGTAAAGAACCCGGTTGTTTTCAATACAGGTTTGATTCATCTGAAAAGATTCTGAGAATCAATTGCTGGTTTACCCGTTTCAACGGGATTTTTTCAGGAGGCGGAGACCAAAGCCTCTATATTTCAAAATTATTATTTGAGTCTTTGGGGGGATTTGATGCTACTTATTGCATTATGGAGGATTTTGAGCTGGTACAAAGGATACGGCAAAAAACTGATTTTCACGTTCTTCCCTATAAAATGAGAGTTTCTGCCCGCAAGTACACCGAAAATAATTGGATGAAAGTCCAGCTTGCCAACCTCATAGCTTTTTCTCTTTTTTTGTTAAAAGTTAAGCCAGCTTCGATCAAAAGTTTATATTTAAATCTTTTAAACCAAAAGAAGTAAAAGCATAACGGTAGTTGAATGAATCAAGCGACAATTAATGGGATCCAACAGGTTGGTATAGGAGTAAAAGATGCAAACCAAGCATGGGCTTGGTACAGAAAAGCATTTAAAATGGATGTGCCGATCTTTCAGGACAGTGCGGAGGCAAAATTGATGACTCGCTACACCTCAGGCAAGGTGGAAAGCAGACATGCTATCCTTGCCTTAAATATGCAAGGTGGCGGTGGATTTGAAATCTGGCAGTACACTTCCAAAGAGCCATTGGCCTCAGACCAGGAACTAACCTGGAAAGATTTAGGAATTTTGGCAGTGAAGATGCGCTGTCATGATATCCAGAAGACCTACGCTCACCTAGATAAGATCGGAGCTACTATGTTGGGCAAACCTGTAAAAAATCCTTTGGGTGTTTGGCATTTTTATGTGAAAGACCCTTACGGAAATACCTTTGAGTTGATAGAAAATAGTTCATGGTTCAGTAAAAACAAAGATCTGACAGGAGGCGTTTTGGGGGTAGTGATCGGAGTATCATCTGTAGATAAGGCTTTGCCTGTCTATCAAAACCACCTGATGCAATCGGAAATTTTGTGTGATAAAACAGGTGTGTGGGAGGATTTTTCCCAGGTGGGAGAGGGAGATTCGGAATATAGAAGAGCTATACTGCAGGGATCCTCTGTCATGACCGGTGCATTTGGCAGATTGTTCTGCCAGACACAAGTGGAATTGATAGAAACAGATCAACAGCCTCGAAACAAGATATTTGAAGATAGGAACTGGGGTGACCTTGGTTTTATCCATGTTTGCTTCGATGTCAACGGAATGGGTGATATTAAAGAAAAACTCGCAAAAGATGGGATCGAACTTACCGTTGATAGTCAGAATGAATTTGATATGGGCAAGGCTGCCGGGCGCTTTTCTTATCTCGAAGACCCCGATGGTACTTTAATCGAAATGGTGGAGACTTTCAAGGTACCTATCATGGAGAAGTTTGGCTGGTACCTCAATCTAGGCGAAAGAAAAAAGAAAGGAAACCTTCCAAACTTCGTGGTAAAGCTCCTTTCTCTCAACCGTGTAAAAGCATAAAGGAAATTATTTCCCAGTTATCAAGCGGGCTAGGTCAACCAATCGGTTGGCGTAGCCCGCTTCGTTATCATACCACCCCACAAGTTTGACCAAAGTGCCTTTAGAAGAGGTGAGGGCAGCATCTATGATGCAGGAATTCGGGTTCCCTATGATGTCAATGGACACAATAGGAGAATCCTCTACTTCAAGTAATCCTTTCAAATAGCCAGCAGCAGCATTTCTGAATGCTTGATTGATCTGCTCTGCTGTGGCTTCATTCTTTAACTCTACGATCATATCTGTGAGCGAACCATCAGGCACTGGCACACGCATAGCCGAAGCTTCTATCTTCCCTGCTAGTTCTGGTAGGATTTCATCCAAGGCCCTTCCTGCATTTGTTGTAGTTGGGATAATAGAGTAAGCTGCAGCCCTGGCACGCCTTAGATCCCGGTGTGGTGCATCATGCAGGTTTTGATCATTGGTATAGGAATGTACAGTGGAAGCATAGCCCTTCACCACACCAAAACTATCATCCAGCACTTTCACCATAGGAGCAAGGCAGTTTGTGGTACAGGAAGCATTGGAAACAATCTGTTCTTCACCTGTCAGAATAGAATCATTTACACCTAATACCACCATTTTGACAGTAGGATCCATAGAGGGGGCAGAAATGATTACTTTTTTAGCACCTGCGTGCAAATGTTTTTCAGCCCCTGTACGTTCGGTAAACCTACCTGTACATTCTATGACCAAATCTATTTCCAAACTTCCCCAAGGAAGCAGTGTAGGGTCAGCCTGACTAAAAAGCTGGATTTCCTGATCATTTACTTTTAAAAGGCTCTCGTGGAGCTCAATTTTACTTTCAGACTTCCCATGAATAGAATCGTATTTTAGTAAATGTGCAATAGCCGAATTATCAGCCAAATCATTTATAGCCACCAAGTTAAATTCCTTTTTTTCCAGGATTAATTTGGCAGTGTAGCGGCCTATTCGTCCAAAACCATTAATGGCAATTCTAATCGGTTTGTTTGGTATCATCGGTAGGTGTGTAATTAGAAATCAAAAATAGGAAAATCAAAAACAATCCACCGAAAGAAAATTTTATTCCTTTGGGATCAGCTTTTTAGCAAAAATCAATAGAAATTTTTGGAGCCAAATTGGTTTTAAAAACTTAACCCGCTATATTTGCACAACCATTTGGAAAAGCAAGTTTTTCAAAGTTAAAAATGGTCGGTTCGTCTAGGGGTTAGGACGTATCCCTTTCACGGATAAAACACGGGTTCGATTCCCGTACCGACTACATTGTCGCCTGGTTTACAGGAAGTTGTGATATTTTTGATTTATTTTGGTCGGTTCGTCTAGGGGTTAGGACGTATCCCTTTCACGGATAAAACACGGGTTCGATTCCCGTACCGACTACCAAGACAAGAGAGCGCATTTACCGCTAAGTCTTAAAATATTTTTGTTTTATGGTTGTTAGTGGTTAAAGTGTCCAAATACCCCCTCTAGGCGTCTAGAGGGGGACATTGTTTCAACTGAACCAGAGATTGAACCAGCCGAAAGGCGATTTCTGGATTTTCTCGGTTTTTCCGAGCATGTTGTTATGAACACGAAAGAATCCTTTCCCTACAGATTGGCCAAGCTTTCCAATGCCGGTGGTGATCCTAGCAAAAGGTGGCGTATTATCTATTATGTGTGGGACGCAAAAATTAGTGAACTCGTACGAAGACAAAAATGGATCCCTGCTAAGTTCTCCACCAAGGCCCAGAAAACTGCCGAAGCCAACCGCCTGATCAAAGGCATCAACAAATTGCTGGCCGAAGGTTATCATCTAGGTGAGTCTTCATCTCCGACTATCCAAAGACCTAAAATATTTACGGCAGAGCTGGCTTTTGATTGGGTTTTTGAAAAAAAAAAAATTTCTGTGAGAGATAGCACCAGAGATAAGTATGAACTGATTTTGAAGGATTTTAAAATCTGGATTGAAAACCAAAAATTGAAGGGGATTCCAGTCCAGAACGTCAGCTTCAGAATCTGTGAGGATTTTATGCTTTGGATGAGAAAGGAGCGGGAACTCGAAAACAGTAGCTATAACACCTATTTATCTCTGTTTAAAGCGTTCTTTAATCTTCTGGCAGACAGTGAATTTATTCCGAAAAGCCCTGCGAAAAACCTGAAACCTCTCAAAGTCGATCAGACTGAAGATGTTTACTTCCCTGAGGATGTTTGTCAAAATCTATTGAAAGCATATCCATCTCGAGTAAAAGTAATGGCACAATACATCTATTATACGTTTGCCAGATATAGTGAATTAGTTCAATTGAAGGTTGGTCATGTGCGTGAGAACAGCATTTTTGTACCAGGATCGATTGCAAAAAACGGAAAAGCCAGACATATTCTTATTACTCCTGCTTTGCGCAGGTTGCTGGCTACTTTGGGAGTAAGAGAGTATCCATCTGATTATTTTCTAATCAGCAAAAATGGTTTCCCTGGTATAAAAAAAAGCAGTAAGAATTTGTTTTCGCAACATCACCTTAGAATCAGGATTGAGCAGGATCTTCCAGAAGATTATA
>CBFGUY010000184.1:0-7685 GCA_965651895.1 uncultured Algoriphagus sp.
GTAGATGGTGGTGGGAAGATTCCAAAAAAGAGTGTGGGCTGCATGCGAAATGAGACGGGAGACTGAAGACAGGAGACCGAAGACAATTAAAAATAGATAATAAGAAGATATAGTTTGAAGTGCAGATTCACCACGTAGATCGTACTTCGTAAATCATAAATGTTATGAACAACCTATTTATTCCAAATCCTAAAGAAGCAGAGTCGATCCACATCATCAGAGAAGTGGCGGCGCAGTTTGAGCGTCCGGTTTTGCTTTTTTCCGGAGGAAAAGATTCCATCACATTGGTAAGATTGGCTCAAAAGGCTTTTTTTCCTGCAAAGATTCCTTTCCCCTTATTGCACGTGGACACGGGACACAATTTTCCCGAGACTATAGAGTTCCGGGATAAGCTGGTGGAAGAGCTTGGTTTGGAGCTGATCGTTCGCAATGTGCAGGATTCCATAGACCAGGGAAAAGTGCGGGAGGAGCGTGGTAGATATTCCAGCAGAAATTCTCTTCAGACTACTACCCTTTTAGATGCGATTGAGGAATTCAAATTTGATGCATGTATAGGTGGTGCGAGAAGGGACGAGGAAAAGGCCAGAGCTAAAGAACGGGTTTTTTCCGTAAGAGATGACTTTGGACAGTGGGACGAAAAAAACCAGCGTCCGGAGCTTTTTGATATGTTGAACGGTAAAATCCATGTAGGACAGAATGTGCGTTGTTTCCCTATTTCCAACTGGACTGAATTGGACGTATGGGAATATATTAAAACTGAGAATATTGAGATTCCATCCATCTATTTTGCCCATGAGCGTGAAGTTTTCTTCCGTGACGGGATGATCTGGACTGCCAATGAGCATGTATTCAGAGAAGAGCATGAGGAAGTGATGGTAAAAATGGTCCGTTTCAGGACAGTAGGGGACATGACCTGTACTGCCGCTGTGCTATCGGAAGCGGTTTCTCTTGATGACGTGGTCGGAGAGATCAGGGAATCCACCATTTCAGAGCGTGGAGCCCGTATCGATGACAAGAGATCCGAGGCGGCTATGGAAACGAGGAAGAAAGTCGGGTACTTCTAGAACTCGGAACGTCATTGCGAGGAGGAGGTACGACAACGAAGCAATCTCCAATTAGCTAGACTGCTTCACTTCGTTCGCAGTGACGGTAAGTAAGATTAATCACAAACTCCAGATTACCCTTTAAAACGAAACAACATGTCTGAAAATAGAAAACTTATAAAAATCGCCACTGCGGGATCTGTAGATGACGGCAAGAGCACGCTGATCGGTCGATTACTATACGATACTAAATCACTTACTACCGATAAAATCGAGGCGATTGAGCGTAGTTCGAAGCAGCGAGGATACGATTACCTGGATTTCTCTCTGGCTACAGATGGACTGGTAGCTGAGCGTGAGCAGGGAATTACGATTGACGTAGCACATATTTATTTCAACACGGAGAAAACCAATTTCATCGTAGCGGATACCCCTGGCCACGTGGAGTACACCCGAAACATGGTGACCGGTGCATCTACCTCACAGGTAGCGATTATATTGATAGATGCCAGAAAAGGTGTGATCGAGCAGACTTATCGCCATTTCTTTATCTCCAATCTCTTGCGTATCAGCCATGTGGTGGTGGCGATCAACAAGATGGATTTGGTGGATTATGACGAAGAAGTCTATCTGAAAATAAAGGCGGATTTTGACGCATTGGTGGCCAAATCTGACTTCACTGAGGAGCAGATCACCTTTATTCCAGTGTCTGCCCTAAAAGGTGATAACATCGCCAGAAAATCTGACGAGATGCCATGGTATGTGGGCAATACGCTATTGGCTCATCTGGAAGTATTGGAACCGGCGGATCTGGAGCCTAGCTCAGTTGCCAGGTTCCCCGTGCAGTATGTCATCCGTCCCAAGACTGAAGCATATCACGATTTCAGAGGATTCTCCGGAATGCTGTATGGGGGCAACTTGAAAGTCGGTGATGAAGTAACCTTGCTCCCTTCTCTAAATACCTCTAAAATTAAAAGCATTCATTATTTCGACCAAGAAATCCAAGAAGCTGCCCCGGGAAGTTCCATTGCGATCACTTTGGAAACTGAAGTGGATTTGAGTCGCGGAGATATGTTGGTGAAAAGCGGTGAGTTGCCAACCAGTGAAAAGCAGATTTCTGCCACGATTTGTCAGGTAAACAATAAGGCACTGACCGTAGGCAAGAAATATATTTTGCAGCACGGAGTAAATCGCGTGTTGGCCAAAGTGGATCAGATTGAATCTAGGATTCACACGGATTTCACAGGAGCAGAAGAGGCTCACTCGCTAAAATTAAATGATATAGGCCGCGTTCATTTCCGATTGAGCAAGCCGATTCATTTTGATGCTTATAGCACAAATAAGTCAAATGGAAGCTTTATCCTAATCGATGAAGCTGAGTACGATACAGTTTCGGTTGGATTTATAGAATGATTCAGATTCCACCCTTCGACTTCGCTCAGGGTGACAATCTTTTCAATTCCAGCCCGAACAAAAACCTATTACAGCCATGCAAAGCTTTAGAACAGAACTTGAAAACAATATAGTAGAACAAGATATCATCGATCTAGAAAAGAAAATCGCACTTTTCAACGGTGGTAATATAGATGAGGAAAAATTCCGTAGCCTTCGATTGGCAAGGGGAATTTACGGTCAGCGTCAGCCAGGTGTGCAGATGATCCGGATCAAACTTCCTTATGGGCGTGTTTCTTCAGACCAGCTTCGCAGAATCTGCAAGGTTTCGGATGAATACTCTACAGGAAGACTACATATCACCACACGTCAGGATATCCAGATTCACTACGTGAGTTTGGATAGAACCCCAGAGCTTTGGGCAGAACTGGAGCGGGACGATGTCACCATCCGCGAAGCTTGCGGAAATACCGTGAGAAATGTAACGGCTTCTGAAACCGCTGGAATTGATGCAAATGAGCCATTTGATGTGACTCCTTATGCAGATGCTGTTTTCAAATATTTTTTGAGAAATCCTATTTCCCAGGAAATGGGACGTAAGTTCAAGATTTCATTTTCCTCTTCTGACGAAGATACCGGCTTAAGTTACTTGCACGATTTGGGCTTTATTCCAAAAGTAAAAGTGATCAATGGGGTAGAAGTCCGTGGATTTAAAGTGATGCTTGGTGGAGGTTTGGGATCCCAGCCCCGTCATGCTGATGTCTTCTCGGAGTTTGTGGAGGCAGATCAGATTATTCCTTTTGCGGAGGCAGTGATCCGGATTTTTGATCGTCATGGAGAGCGTGCCAAGCGAATGAAAGCCAGAATGAAATTCTTGATCAAAGATATTGGCTTGGAAGAATTCTTGGAATTGGTGGAAAAGGAAAAAACAGCCCTTCCATTCAAGTCTTATCCGATCGATCATGAATCTTATGATGCGGCGCAAAAGCTTCCCGATGCTCCGGTTGCGACAGTAGAAGAGGAGCTTGGGTTGGATTTTGAGCATTTCAAGCTCACCAATATTTTGCCTCAAAAGCAAAAAGGTTTTGTTTCTGTGGGAGTAAGAGTCCCACTTGGTGATTTCTATACTGATCAGGCAAGAAAATTAGCTGATTTGGTGGAGAAATATGCGAGTGCAGAAGTTCGCTTCACGCTTCGTCAGAACTTCCTGATCCGTGATGTGCGTGAAGATTTGGTGCCTTATTTCTACAAAGAATTGAAGGAAATAGGACTTGCTGCCGCTGGCTACAATACCCTTGGAGATATCACTGCTTGTCCGGGTACAGATACCTGTAATTTGGGAATTGCAAGTTCTACCGGGATTGCCGCTGAATTGGAAAAAGTAATTCTAGCTGAGTATCCCCAATACCTGAAAAATCAGGATTTGGTGATCAAGATCTCAGGATGTATGAACGCCTGTGGTCAGCATAATATGGCTCATATAGGTTTTCAGGGCATGTCCATGAAGGCTGGTAAAGTTGTAATTCCTGCGCTTCAAGTTCTGCTTGGAGGCGGAAACATGGGTGATGGAAATGGTCGTTTTGCAGACAAAGTGACCAAAATCCCTAGTAAAAGAGGCCCTCAGGCATTGAGGATCTTATTGGATGATTTTGAGGCCAATGCAAATGGTCAGGACTTCTTGAGTTACTACGACGAAAAGGGACAAATCTATTTCTATGAGTTATTGAAAGAACTTGGAGATGCTTCTACAGTGACTCCTGCTGATTATGTGGATTGGGGAAATACTGAAGAGTATAAAATCGCAGTTGGTGTGGGTGAATGTGCCGGTGTGGTTCTTGACTTGGTGGCTACCTTGCTTTTGGAAGCCAAAGAGAAAATTGACATCGCACAGAAATGCCTGGAAGAAGGCCGCTGGTCAGATAGCATTTACCATCACTATGCAGGTTTGATCAATGCTGCAAAAGCAATCTTGCTCAGCGAGAGTGTGAGCACAAATTCCTATGCGAATATTATCAAGCAGTTTGATGAGGTGTTTGTAGAGTCAGGTAAAATCAATCTTGGAGGAACATTTGCAGAGAAGATCTACCAGATCAATCAGAATGAGCCTACAGAAGAATTTGCGAATGCCTATGGAAATCAGGCTTTGGAAATCTATGGTTTGCTGAAAAGCTACCGCGAGGAAGAGGTGACCGCATGAAACCTGTGATTCAACCTAAAGTAACCTTAGTCGGTGCAGGTCCAGGCGATCCTGAACTGATCACGCTGAAGGCAGTATTGGCACTGAATAGAGCCGATGTGGTGTTATATGATGCCTTGATCGACCCTGTCTTGCTTGATCATGCCCCTGCTTCGGCTATAAAATTATTTGTAGGCAAGCGGGTAGGGAAACATTCCCTGCCGCAGGAAGACACCAATCAGCTTTGCGTCAGCCTAGCCAAAAAACACGGGCATGTAGTCCGTCTGAAAGGCGGAGATCCTTTTGTCTTTGGTCGTGGAGCGGAGGAAGTTGATTATATAGAAACTTTCGGTATCTCCACCGAAGTGATTCCAGGTATTACCTCAGCTATAGCCGTACCGGCTGCAGTTGGAGTACCAGTGACCAAACGTGGAGTTTCGGAGAGTTTTTGGGTGGTGACAGGAACCACTTCATCGGGTCAGCTTTCCAATGACCTGGCTTTGGCAGCCCAATCTACCGCTACAGTAGTTGTATTGATGGGAACCAAAAAATTGGCTGAAATTGTATCGGTTTACCGGAAGTTTGGTCAACAAGACTTGCCTATTGCAATCATCCAAAGTGGCACAACCAGCGATGAGAAAATCACTGCTGGTTTTATCCATGATATTGAAGAAAAAGCTTTTGAGAACAAGGTGGAAGCTCCAGCGATTATTATCATTGGGGAAGTCGTTCGCGAAAGTATTAGATTAGCTGAGATTTATCGTGAAGCTGTGAAATATAACCTTTGAGGTTTTACAAACCTCGAAGGTTTAAATAAGAACCTTTTCCAAAGTCAAGCGAGAAGTCTCCTCGAAGGTTTTCAAAATGCATTCTTCCATTTTATTGTCAACTATTGATGTTGACATTTAAGTACCGAAGGTTGATTTCAAGATCTATAGTCTTGATACTTGCTTCTTGATACCTTCTCAATGTCTTGACTCTAACCTCTTGATTCTTAAAAAAAATGAACCACCTCTATCCTATATTCCTTAAAGTCCACGAACTCAGTGTGCTCCTGATCGGAGGAGGAAATGTGGGTACGGAGAAGTTGGAATTTTTGCTCAAATCCAGCCCAAAGGCACAGGTAACTGCCGTTTCCAGGGAATTTTCCCAAAGCTTTATCGACTTGGCAGAGACCACAGATACAGTCACTATGATAGAGGATGTGTATCATGAAAAATACCTGGGGGCAAAGCATATTGTCATTGCTGCCACGGATGATAAAGCAGTCAATCGCCAGATCCGTGACGAGGCTAAAGAGCGGTTTTTATTAGTGAATGTGGCGGATACTCCCGCGCTTTGTGACTTCTATCTAGGTGGAATTGTAACAAAAGGCAACCTGAAAGTGGCGATCAGTACCAACGGAAAATCACCTACAGCTGCCAAGCGACTTCGACAATTATTGGAAGATGTACTTCCAGAGGAATTGGATGATTTGTTGGATAACTTAAATGCTTACCGTGAAACCCTTAAAGGCGACTTTGAATACAAAGTCAAAGCGATGAATGAGATTACTGAGGGCTTGGTGAAAATAAGGAGTCAACAGTCGGGCACTTGACAAATCCCGAAGTATTTTGTTAGGTTCGTATTATGTGATAAACATCACGTTTTATGTTTGTATTATGTGATATTTTTCACATTTTAGGTTCTCATAATGTGATTTATGTTTTTAAAGCGAATCTGATGGTGCCCTTGCAACTTACAGGCTTATATAATCTGAAATCAAGAAATATTTGATATTCAAAGGTGAATTCGAATACAAAGCCATGAATGAGATTGCCGAGGGCTTGGTGAAGAAGTCAAGTTGATTTTTTGAAGTTATTGACTAATTTTTTAAATTGAAAAAGCTTTTCATTTTAAAGTCAATGGCATGAAGAATTCTACACTGGTTAAAGTTTTAGCATTTACAGTTTCCTTTTTAATATTTTCCTGCTTTTTCGCAAACTGGGATGAATTCAAAAGAGGATTAAGAGGTGAGCCATCTCAAGAAAATAGTAGATAATCATAATGGAAAAAATCACTAATGGATTTACCTGGATTCTAATCCTTGTTTTTGCGTTGAACTCCACTTATGTTTTTCTATTCACTAAAGTAGAGGATGATTTTCTCGTCTTAGGGCTTTTTGATGTCAGCAAATGGACAGCAGGATTTTTATATTTAGGATTTGCGGGTGTTTTATTTCTATGCTTAAGATTTGAGAAGAAAAAGGCTAAAAATTAAATTTAGATTGCTTGACTAAGTATTCTTTAGTAAATAGTGGGTGTTTAATTGTTTTTCACTGACACAGAATTCTTTCAGATGCTTAAACCTATTTTTCAAGATTTTCTAGCATTCTTAAAAAATCCAATTAAGTCTGAGTCCTATACCAAAATACCCGCAAGAAGTTTTTTGGTTCTACTACTTCTTGTATTGGCTTTGGTAATTCCATTTTCCATTTTGCTGGAATGGTTGGGTATGGATCAGTTTGATTCAATTCTGGAGGAAATGCTGGCTGAAAACAAATGGTTGGTAGTTATTGGAGCTCTTTTCTTGGCACCTTTATTAGAGGAACCGATTTTCAGACTTCACCTTGACTTAAAAATAACATCTATTTGGTGGGGATTAGGTATGTCTATTCTATTGATTAGTCAACAATGGTATGTAACAGCTGTATTTATTGTTTACCTAGTTTATCTACTTATAAAAGTATTTCGTCATCGACTGCCGAATCTCAAATTTGTTGTCTATACATCCTCAATTTTCTTTGCTCTAATCCATGTGGGGAACTTTTCTAATTTTGAATTAGTAGACCACTTTTACTGGATCCCTTTTCTGGTAGCAGCTCAGTTTTTCTTAGGATTGATTCTTAGTTATATCCGTTTAAGCCATGGGATCTGGTTCTCGATATTGTTTCATGGTGCATATAATGCGATTCTGATTATACCTTCGGTTTATTTTTACGAGCCGTAAGCATAAGTAAGGAAATTTTAAAAAAATATAAGTCCTCCTCTATTAAGTCAATCTTCAATAGCGAGAAAAAGGAGTTTTTCGTTTAT
>CBFGUY010000185.1:0-7681 GCA_965651895.1 uncultured Algoriphagus sp.
TCCTCATCATACCATGCCACGAATTGTCCTGAAGCCACGCCTTTTTGAGGCTGATCGAATATAACATAGAGGCCATTATCCTTTTGGATCAGAGTAGCCCCGGTGAGTGGTTGTCGATAGCGGATGCGGGCTTGGTATCTGGTAGTTTCTCCTATGCTGAGTTTTAGGTCTTCGCGGATCCAATGAATATCTTCATTTTTCACAAAAAGCCCATTCCGAAGTAATCCGGGATGTGTTTCTCCCAGACCTGTATAGATCACGTTCTCTTTTGTATCGGTGGAAATCACAAACAAGGGCTTTCCTGTCCCGCCTACCTGTAATCCTTTTCGTTGGCCTACGGTAAAATAATGCGCTCCGTTATGCTCTCCCAATACTTTGCCCTGATCTTGGGAATAGTGTAGTGGGAGAGAGATGGCATCCAGCATTTCCTGATCATACTCTTCCGGGGCTATTCCAGCTGGGATTTGCTGACTTTGATAAATTGCCAGCTCTTCAGGAATCTGGATAATCTTTCCCTTTTTAGGCTTTAGCTGCTGCTGAAGGAAATCCGGAAGCCGTACTTTCCCTATAAAACAAAGCCCTTGGCTGTCTTTTTTGTCCGCAGTGATCAGATCCATTTCCTTGGCTATTTTCCTTACTTCCGGCTTTTGCAAATGACCGATAGGAAAGAGTGCTTTGCTTAATTGACTTTGGTTCAATTGGCATAGGAAGTAACTCTGATCCTTATTGGGGTCAGCTCCTGCAAGCAACTGATAAGCTGTTTTTCCATCTGCGCCCGTCGTTTCACCTTTCTGGCAATAATGCCCGGTAGCCACAAAATCAGCTTTCAGTTTTTCTGCGGCTTTAAGGAAAATATCGAATTTGATTTCACGGTTGCAAAGGATATCCGGGTTGGGGGTGCGGCCTGCTTCGTATTCCGAAAACATGTAATTCACGATTCTTTCTCGATACTCTTCGCTCAGATCTATAGCCTGGAAGGGGATGCCTAGTTTCTCCGCCACCAACATGGCATCGGTGGAATCTTCCATCCAGGGACATTCATTGGAAATCGTGACGGATTCATCGTGCCAGTTTTTCATAAACATCCCGATGACTTCGTAGCCTTGCTCGATAAGTAGGTGAGCGGCCACGGAACTATCGACCCCTCCTGAGAGGCCGACTACTACTCTTGGTCTTGTCTTCATGTGCTGTAATAAGTAATGGATTCAAGGTCCATTAGGTTACAATGTGTGCAGAACAGTATTTCAGATGAAATTGGTTCTGATGTGACAAAGTTAATTAAAATGCAGTGCCCCGTTATTTTATTAAGATCTTCAAACTCTCCATAAGATCGAGGGGCTATCTGGATCAATATATCGTTCGTGACACGAACGGCGGCCTTTATACCTGCCAAACCTGTTAGGTTTTGCAATTGGCATCGCTAAATCCGAAAGATTCATCTAAAACCGATAGTGCAAACCCGACGGGTTTTGGTTAGCAGTACACTAGTTGGTTTCGATAGGCCTGTACTGCCCATAAACAGCATCCTTAAACTTCTTATGAAGCTTGATCTGATCGTAAGGGAAAAGCTGGACAAAAAGTACCGCAGTGATTTCATTTACAGGATCCACCCAGAAAAGTGTGCTGGCGGCCCCGTCCCAAAAGAATTCTCCTACTATACCATTCATTTCATCAGCATTTGCAGGCGGGTCTGTCCGCACTGCAAAATCAATCCCGAACCCTACATTTCCCTTACTGGGTAGCCAGGATCTTTCTGTGACAGAGTCCGGTAGATGGTCGGTAGCCATCAATTCTACGGTTTCAGGTTTTAAGATTCTTGTTCCGCCAAATTCCCCTTTGTGGACAAGCATTCTGGCAAAGGTCATATAATCATCCACTGTGGAAGTTAATCCGAATCCTCCTGGTGTCAGTGGGTATTCATTAATATTGAAGTCGTGTGTTTCTTCATTTGGCATTTGCTGTAGCTGTCCTTCTCCGGTTCTTTGGTAAGAAGCAGACATTCGCTCTCTGTCTTCCTGAGGCACAAAATATCGGGTATTGTTCATTTTCAGTGGATCCAGGACATGCATTTGCACATAGTCCTTGTAGGGAATTCCTGAAATTTTTTCCACCAAAAATGCCTGTACATCTACAGATTGACCGTATTCCCACTGAGTACCGGGCTGGAACCATAGTGGCACTTCTGCGATACGTCTTGCCATTTCGCTCAGATCTATATCAAAACTCCTGGGGTCTTTTTCAGCCAAAACCTCACTCAGTCCAGGTATATCTGCCCGATTTGGGAAACCTGCTGTATGTCGTGTGATATCGCGTATAGTGACAGGACGGTCAGCATCGACTAACTTAATGTTGCCATTTTCATCTACACCGTCATAGACTTTCATATCTGCGAATTCAGGTGCGTATTTTGACAGCGGATCATCCAACTGGAATTTCCCTTCCTCGTATAGCGTCATCAACGCCGTGCCGGTAATCGGCTTAGTCATGGAGTAAATCTGCACAATGGTATTTCTGTCCATTTTTATCTGGTTCTGCCGATCCGCATAGCCGAACGCATTGAAATATACTTCCTGATCTTTTTCGAAAATCAATGCTGAGACTCCTGCTATATTCCCGCTTTCTACAAAACTAGATAGGGTAGAGTCTATCCGTGCACGGGCTTGATCATTTATCAATAAATTATCGGAGGTTTCGTCTCTGTCCTGACAGGCAGATAAAAATATAGAGACCAGCAGGCCATAGAGTAAGAGCTGTTTCATAGGTTTTAAGGTTTGGGTATAGGTTGTCAATTGAATTGCATGATGTAAATCAATTCATTAAGAAATATATTGAAAAGTCATGTACTGAAAAAAAGGGAATTATAATTTAAAATCTTCCTCCCAGAATTTAAATCCACCTTTAAATGCATTTTGATTGGTGCCAAGACGGCAACCTTCGGGGATTTGGGTCAGCAATTTTGAATTTCCTCCCCCAAGCAAAATATCGTCCGGCTGAAAGGTTGAGCGGAAAATTTCAATGGTTTTTTGGACATTTTTCTCCCAGCGTTTGGTACCGTTTTTTGTCAGGTATTCTTTGCCTACGTAGTCTTCAAATGTTTTTTTCTTAAAAGGTAGATGGCCGCCTTCCATAGGAATAATGGTATTGTGTATGACCATGGCAGTACCGAGGCCTGTACCCAAGCCCAGGAAAAGTAGTTTCTTGCCTTCAAAGCTGCCTAGCGCCTGCATGGCGGCATCATTTATGAATTTGATCGGACAGTTGAAGGCAGCCTGAAAATCAAATGTCTTCCAGCCTTCGCCAAGATTGACCGGCTCGGTGATGATCCTGTTTTCTTTGACCACACCCGGAAATCCCATAGTAATCATATCATATTCCCAGTGGGAGGCATTTTCTTTGACAAGTTCTACCATTTCCTCCGGCTTAAAATCAGCACCAGATGGGATTTTTATACGTTCTTCTGCACCTGTAGCCAGGATTTTCACATTCGAACCCCCGATATCTATGACCAGGATTTTCCTTTTGTTTTTTTCCATCCATTGAAACTAAATAGAAATGTTTATTTACCGAAGAAGTATTTATACCAATTCTCTATTTTTTTTGAAAGTCTTTGTGGTTCCTGCGGATTATCACAGAAAAGGACGCGGATCTTCGCAGATTGCATGAAAGAGAAGTTCCTTTTCCATCTCGGTTTGTGTGGCTCTAATTATGATTTTTTTTGTGTGAAAGTCCTAAAGTATAAGTACAGGGAATATTCAGGTGGTGTAGTATATTTCTTAAGTAAAAAGCTTTGATAGAAGCGGACTTACTTTAAATTACAGGTAGTATTGATGCCCAAATAATCTAAACCATGCAGTTTAGCTGCTGATTTGATTCTTTTTCAAACGTGAAATTCTTACCGAACCTATGTCTATCAAAGTTGCTATCCGGCACTATACCAAGTATGAATACGAAAAGCATATCAGCTTAAGTCCTCAAGTGATACGTCTGAGACCTGCACCACATTCACGCACACATATCAAAGGGTATTCTTTGAATATCAAACCAGAGAATCACTTTATCAACTGGCAGCAAGATCCTTTTGGTAATTATTTGGCTCGGGTGGTCTTTCCGGAAAAAGTCAAATTCTTCGAAATTGATGTGGAAGTAATCGCCGATATGGTGGTGATCAATCCATTTGATTTTTTTGTGGATGACTATGCTTCCTGTTTTCCCTTTGACTATGAGGAAAACCTCAAAATTCAACTGGGTCCGTATCTGGCTATTACTGAAAGAGGGGCGTTGCTCATGAAGTTGGTGAAAAAGGCGAAAGAATTGATCACTGAAGATATCATTACCGTGGACTATCTGGTTGCCATCAATGCTATGATCAACCGGGAGCTGAAGTATAATGTACGCATGGAACCTGGCGTGCAGTCCTGCGAGGAGACCTTGACTATAGGCTCAGGATCATGTCGTGATTTTGCATGGCTGATGGTACAGGTTCTACGCCATGTAGGCTTGGCTTCCCGCTTTGCCTCAGGATATCTGGTGCAACTGACAGCGGATGAAAAATCCCTGGATGGCCCTTCTGGGCCAGAAGCGGACTTTACAGACCTTCATGCCTGGACGGAGGTATATGTACCCGGAGCTGGCTGGATAGGTCTGGATTCTACTTCCGGACTATTTGCCGGAGAAGGGCATATTCCTTTAGCCTGTACGCCTAACCCTCAGGACGCCGCTCCGATTTCAGGTATGGCAGAACCTGTAAAAACAGCGTTTCACTTCGAAAATAAAGTTACCCGAATCGAGGAAACACCCAGAGTAACCAAGCCGTACAGCGATGAGCAGTGGGAGCAAATCGTATCCGTAGGAGAAACTGTGGAGGAAGACCTAATAGCCAATGATGTGAGACTAACCATGGGGGGAGAACCAACTTTTGTGGCAGTGGATAATCAGGATGCTCCGGAATGGAATTCTGATGCTGATGGCGAGCATAAGCGGAAGTTAGCAAATACACTTTTCCATAAGCTCAAAGACGAATTTGGCAAAGGTGCGCTGATGCAGTACGGACAAGGCAAATGGTATCCCGGAGAGCCATTGCCACGATGGAAACTGGCATGTTTCTGGAGAAAGGATGGAGTGCCTATGTGGCATGATGATAGCCTGATGGCTGATTTGTCAAAGGATTATAAGTTAAGCGCAAAGGATGCTGAGAGATTTTCGGCCGAGTTAGTGGAGCAGCTCAGTATAGATCCAAAGAATATCAGGCCACTTTTCGAAGATCCTTTTTATTTTATCTGGCAGGAAGGAAAAGTGCCGGTAAACATAGACCCCTATGAATACGATCTGAAATCACCATTGGAGCGGCAAAAGCTGGCCCAGCTTCTTAATGAAGGCATGGACAAGCCAGTGGGATTTTCTATTCCGCTGGAATGGGAGTACACAGAGCAGCGCTGGATGAGTTGCCGTTGGAATTTCCGCAGAAAGGATATGTTCCTGATTCCCGGAAATTCCCCGGCGGGTTTACGCTTACCGTTGGATTCCATCGAATTTACCCCTGCCAAAGATGAACCCATCAAACCTGAAACTGATCTGTTTGCGGAAGTAGGGGCATTACCTACAGTTGTAAGTTCCCACAAGAGAAAACCCATAAATTCTGACCGTGTTTTTAAAACTTCCCTGGTAGTAGAAGTCCGTGAGGGAAAATTGTTTGTCTTTTTTCCTCCAGTATCTTTTATTGAACATTACCTAGACTTGGTAGGAGCAGTAGAGCGTACAGCAAAGAAGCTGAATGTCCCGATTTTGATTGAAGGATATGATCCTCCGTCTGATAAAAGAATAGAAAAAATGATGATAACTCCGGATCCTGGGGTGATAGAGGTGAATATTCAGCCCGCCAAGTCCTGGAAGGAGATTTTACATAATTACGGGACACTGTACGAGAAGGCAAGTGAGACACGCCTGATCAGCGAGAAATTTAATGTGGATGGAAAGCACACCGGGACGGGTGGAGGAAATCACATTACGCTGGGGGGTGATTCGCCTGAAAACAGTCCATTGCTAAGAAGGCCTGATGTGCTTCGTAGTTTTATCACCTATTGGCAGCATCATCCGGCACTTTCTTATCTTTTCTCCACACAGTTCATAGGACCTACCAGCCAGGCTCCACGGGTGGACGAGGGGAGGGATGATATGCTTTATGAGCTTGAACTGGCTTTCCAGCAGGTTCCTGAAGGCAAGGAAAACGAAATTCCATTCTGGATGGTTGATAGGATTTTCAGGAATTTATTAGTTGATATCACCGGCAATACCCATAGGGCAGAGTTTTGTATTGATAAGTTGTACTCTCCAGATTCCAGCAGTGGTAGGCTTGGGATTTTGGAGTTTAGGGGATTTGATATGCCGCCACACTACAGGATGAGTATGGTACAGCTGTTGCTGATCAGGGCACTTTTGAGTTGGTTTTGGAAGAAACCATACAAGCATAAGCTGGTACGGTGGGGGACTTCATTGCATGATAAATTCCTCTTGCCCCATTATTGTTATAAGGACATGACAGAAGTAGTGAATGATCTGAAAGGTGCTGGATATAACTTTGATATCTCTTGGTTTGATCCTTTTTTTAGTTTTCGTTTTCCTTTTATTGGTGAATTGCAAGTAGAAGACATTCATATAGATATGAAGATGGCAATAGAGCCGTGGCATGTACTGGGAGAGGAGATGTCCAGCACTGGCACAGCGAGATATGTGGATTCTTCACTGGAAAGATTGCAGATAAAAATTTCAGGGCTTACGGATTCCCGGTATTACCTGCTGTGCAATGGATACAGGATACCACTCAAAAATACGGGTGTTCAGGGAGAGTTTGTAGCAGGGATCCGTTACCGAGCTTGGCAACCTTATTCCGCATTGCACCCTACGATAGGAATCGACACACCATTGGTGATAGATTTATACGATTCTTGGACCAAAAAGTCCGTGGCGGCCTGTCAGTATCATGTGGTGCATCCCGGAGGTAGAAGTTATGACAACTTTCCTGTAAATAGCTATGAGGCTGAAGCCCGCAGGATTTCAAGGTTCTTTGATTATGGACATACCATTTCCCAGCCTACGCCTTCGGTTTCCAGGGAGAATAACCAACCGGGGCGCTATATCACAGAAACGACAGCTACTAACACTTATGAAGCACTGCAAGAAGTAGTCAATCCTGATTTTCCGTATACCATGGATCTACGCAGATATAAAAAACGTGATTAGTTGTTTTAAATGAAGCGTAATAAGTACACTTTTGAGATATGATTGAGTCCTATCTTATTGAAAAAATGTTCAATAATGCGCCATTTCTGGATGAAATGGCCACCGACCAAGGTAAAATCCATCCGCATTGGGAACGAATAGCAAAATTTTACGAACAGACTGGATCTGAACGTATGCGGCAGTTTCGTGATGAAGTGGGACGTCAACTCCGGGAAAACGGAGTGACCTATAATGTCTATGGAGATCCAAATGGAATGAACAGACCGTGGATTTTGGATCCGGTTCCTATGGTTTTCAGTGGTGAGGAGTGGGATGGGATTGAGAAAGGGCTGATTCAACGTACTGAGCTTTTAAACCTTATAATGAGTGATTTGTACGGAGACCAAACCCTGATCAAAGAAGGTCATATTCCATTCGAATTGGTTTATAACCACAAGGGATTTCT
>CBFGUY010000186.1:0-7575 GCA_965651895.1 uncultured Algoriphagus sp.
CCGATATAGGAGAAACCTATATTTGCCGAAAGATTTTTAAAGCTTTCCGTATGGTTCAGCGTAAAACCGGTGGTTTTGTACCGTTCTACATTGAAAAGCGTAGTGACTTGAATATTATTGGGATCCTGACCGTAGGCGATTCGGTCTTTTACATCATTGTAAAAAGCACCTAAAACTGTGGAAATCTTCCATTCCGGCCTTAGTTGGGTTTTCCAGTCCAGGGAACCATTAAAGCTATTTGATGTCTCTGCTTTCAGATCCGGATTGCCTGTGATGCTGTGACTTGCGTCAAAAAAGTTGAAATAAAGCTCACGAATAGAAGGTGCTCTGAAACCATTGGCGTAAGCCAATCTTAAATCAAGATTTTCATTCAACGCAAACTTGGTGTTTAAGGAAGGAATCAGTGGAGGAGCATCGTACGCAGAATTCCAGCTTTTACGCAGACCGGGTTTGATTTTTACTGAAGTAAAGGGAGACCATTCTCCTGATAGAAATACTGCATAATCCTGAATGCCTTCATTTTCTTCGATTCTTTCTCCGGAGCCAGACTCCGTATTCAGATCGATTCCGGGCTGTAGTTTGAAGCTGTCGGCGATCTTCCAGTCGCCGATCATTCTCCAGCTAAAACCTGTGTAGTCAATGGTTGAATTTGCTCCGGGAGCTTGAGACTGGTAATGTTCTCCTGTTCTTACGTTGCTCACCCAAGTCTGGCTTTCTCTGCTATAATCAGTAAATGCTCCCTGCCATGTCAGTCCAAAGTTGGAATTGGAATCCCACCTTCCGCTGAGTCTATGCATCCAGCGGGACGTGATAAATTCCTGGTCGAGGATTTCTAACCTGGCCTCGGGTCCAAAAGCAAAAACTGTTTCGTCCAAAAAATCCAGCTGATACTCCAAGTTTAAGAGCTCGTTGCCCCAGCCTGTTTTCAGGTTTAGGAAATTCTGTTCTTTTGGCAGCCATTCATATTCTCTGCCGGTTTTTTCGCCTTTCCATCCGCCAAAATTGTTCTGGGAAAATGAAGCTCCGAATTCCCAGTTTTTTAAGCGATAGCTTCCCGTCACACTTCTGATATGTGTTCCTTTTCCGTCAAAAGGGCTGTATTCGCTGCCTACAGTTTCTTCTTGGACTCTGGCTTTTACATTAAATTTCTCAGCTCTATCAGACTTGGTAATAATATTGATCACGCCGGCCAAAGCATCTGCGCCATAGACCACTGACATCGGGCCTTCCACGATTTCCACCCGCTCTATACGGTTGATATCGATCTGGTTGATATTGATTTCGTTGGAGGTTCCCTGACGTCCTACCATCGGAATGCCGTCGATCAGGATTTTTACATTTTGGCCGGACATGCCGAGAAGCTCCATATTACTTGACCCTAATGCATTATCCTGAGAAAAACGTATTCCAAGTTCTGTATTCAAAACCTCCTGAATGTTACTGGGCGCTCTATTCTGTATCACTTCAGAGCCGATTGTCCGCACCTGATAGACTGATTGCTTGGCGGATTGAGGCTCGAAATTTCCTGTTACTACTACGGTTTCCAGATCGGAGGTAGATGCCTGAAGAACAAAAGTTTCCAAGGATTTCCCACTTGCCCAGGTTGTCCATAAAGTCTCATATCCCACGGCTGAAATTTTCACTTTACCTTCCTTGGGAAGTGTTGCTAAAGTGAAATTCCCCTCCTCATCAGCCACTTCTCCCTTGGCATCTTCCAGCCAAATCGTGGCATGTGGTATACCTGAGCCTTTTGTATCTACCACTTTTCCTTTCCATATAGACTGGGCCTGCATGCTGATTGGCAATGCCAGCAGGAAAAAGATGAAAAAGGAGGAATGTTTATTTAGATCAAATCTATGCATATGCATAAAATTTTTTGAATTGACGGGAGTTTCGGCTCCCGTCTGGTATTTATTTATATATCCGTTCTTGTAACACCAAAAGACTAAAGCGATATAGAATTTGGTAAAATCTAGCGAAAAAGGCTTCTTCGGTCATCCGTCATCCTGCCAGTATAGCAGAGAATTTAAGGTTACTGACATCAATACAGATAACCACAATTATCTAAAGGCTATCTACCAATGCTTTCCATTCAGCTTTCTGAGGAAGCCCAGGTTTACGCAACCCAAAGAACTGTGCAACCATTTCACCGGTTTTGTCGAAAAGCTCCACCGCCGACACCAAACCGTCTTCGGTGTTTTTGTGGACGACATAAGCCTTATCCACTACATTTTCATTCAGATGCATATTGAAATCCGGGTCTAGTACATTGAGCCAATCTCCCATCTGGCGGACAGTCTGCACTTTGCCTTGGTGGATTTGGATGTTTCCTTTGTTTCCGGCAAAAATCATGATCGGAAGTTTAGTCGCAGCGGCAGTTTCCACAATTTTGCGGGCAGAAAGTCTGTCCACTTCATACGCCCATTTGTCACCGATCCATTTTACAGCATCCTGTCTATTGAGCTTGTATTTGCGTAGCATACCAAAGAAATCGTGGGTATCCTTCATGGTCTCCCAGTCTTTAGTGAATCCTTCAAAGTCTAATTCCTCTCTTGAAGTGTATTCCGGGGTAGGAAATGCCTCTAATTCCAAGTTGGTAGATTGATCAGCAGCGGTGTTGTTTTTTACCAGCTCTTCGTAAGCATCCCCATTTGATTTCTCCTGCAAGTAAACTTTCATGATCGCTTCCCCGGCTTTATCGAAGTATTGCAAGCTTTTCATCGTGCCTCGGGGAGTCTCGGTGGTCACCGCAAATCCAAATTTCCATCCCGCAAAAAATACCCGCTGCTCGATAGGCCCGATTACAGTGGCAATTTTGTGCGGACCTGCTTGGTGCATTTCTATTTTCTGAAACGGGCCTTTATGTTCCAATACACAGCCCTCACTTCTGGTCAAGGACATCACTCGACCGAGTTTTGGAAACTCTTCTAATTGTTCAGTGAAATTATCAGTCAAGCGAATCACATTGGCACCGATGCCGGTAGCTAAAAGTTGTGCTTCCGTCACACCGAGTTTGGCAGCGGCATCACGGATTCGCAGTTGTGGTTCAGATTCTTTCAGATTGTCCCATGCTTGCTTCAGGGATTGTGCGGATTCTTGGATAGTTTCCATGGTTAGGCTTGTTTAGATATTGATGTATGTGTCTGCGCAGCAGAGGATATGAGCACTCCCCCGGTGACAGGATTTTGAATTAGATGAATAGGGTGATCAAAGACATATTCCAGGATTTCTTCTTCAAGCACCTCTTTCACTGTTCCTGATTTTGCAATCATGCCATTTTTGAGCAATGCGATTTTATCGGCATACTGGGCAGCTAGATTCAGTTCGTGAAGAATTACCAAAATCCCGATATTTCTTGATTTCAGCGTTTGAAGGATTCTCAGGACGGCATGCTGCTGTGCGATGTCCAAGCTGGAGGTGGGTTCGTCCAGAAGTAAATACCTGGGGAAAGGCTTGGTTTCCCAGATTTGCACCAACACTCTGGAAAGCTGCACACGTTGTTTTTCCCCTCCGGAAAGATGGTTGAACACCTGGTCTTTCAGATGGGTTGTATTGGTTGCTTCCAACACTTCTTCGATAAGCCTGGCGGGCTGTTTTACTTTGGTATTGATGAGCCCCAGTTCCACTACTTCTTGCACAGTAAATGGGAAATTGACCTGCGTATGCTGTGGCATCACTGCTCTTACAGCGGCAAGTTCTCGTGCTTTCAGGTTGTGGATATTGTGCCCGTTATAGTCGATAGACCCGTGTTTGCATTTGATTTCCCCAGAAAGCAATTTGAAAAAAGTGGATTTCCCTGCACCATTTGGCCCCAATACCGCCAGAATTTCTCCAGGATGCAATTCCAGGCTAACCTCATCTACGATGGGTCTTTGGCGTATGCAAAAATGTACTTGAGAAGCTTGAAGCATCAGTTTTTGGATTTGTTCAGGTTGAAAATAAGCCAGATAAAGAAGGGTGCGCCGATCAATGCTGTGATCACTCCTATGGGCATTTCAGCCGGGATTACAATTATTCTTGAGATCAGATCCGCAAAGTTCATAAGTATGGCACCCAGAAGGAATGATCCCGGTAGAACCAACCTATGGTCTGCCCCAAACAAAATCCGGATCAGATGAGGGACCACTAGGCCTACAAAGCCGATCATTCCCACCATAGATACCCCTACGCCTACGATCAATGCACTGGCGATGAGTAGTCTTATTTTCACCTGCTGCACGTTCACTCCCATATGGAAGGCCTCCTGCTCACCCAAAGCGAGGGCATTGAGTTGCCTGGAATTGAGTAATAATAAGATTGAAGGTATTCCTATTAAAATCAGGCTTACGGGAATTTTGCTCCAGATGGCTCCTCCCAGATCGCCCAGACTCCAGAAAGTAAAGCTTCGCAAAGCTGAATCGTCCGCAAAAAACAAGACCAAACCGATTAATGCTCCTGCCAACGCATTGATGGCAACTCCTGCCAAAATCAAGGTTGCGGCATCTGTTCTTCCCTGTGATTTGGAGAGCTGATACACTGCGGTCACACAGATCAGTCCTCCGATAAAAGCAAATAGAGGTAAGCCGAGCATTTTGATCCAGGCCAATGAAGTAACACTAGGTATAAGCACCATAAAAATCACCGCAAACAAAGCTGAGCCAGTACTTACGCCGATCAGGCCCGGCTCAACTAGGGGATTTCTGAACATTCCTTGCAGTGCTGCCCCCGCTATACCCAATCCTCCGCCCACCAGCATAGCCAGCAATACTCTAGGGGCACGGATCTGCAAGAGCACGTTGGCCTGTTGCATTTCATAGCTACCCAAACTAATACCAAGTTGATCTAGTAGGATAGCCAAAGTGTTTGAAAATGGAATGCCATAAGCCCCCAAAGAAAGGGAGGCAATCAGAACCAGCACCAGCACCAAGCCAAACCCAAAAAGGATAAGGTTTTGACTTTGCGTCTTTGTATGGCTCAAGGCGAAATTCATACTTATTGCTGACGGACTGCTTTGGCTAAATCTAATGCTGCTTTTCCTACTCTAGGGCCAAAACCTGAAAGGTATTGTCCGTCTAGTGACACGATATTGCCTTTTTTATATGCCGTGGTCTGATCGATGCCCTGGATAGAAGCCAAACCCTCATTTCCACCTACACTCTGAATTCCTGAATCGAAAAACACCAAATATTCAGGATTCATAGAAACAAGAGATTCCGGAGTCAACGGTGCAAATTCGTCAAAGCCAGTGGCGCTTCCTTGGATTTCCGCCAAGTTGAACATTTCTGAAGCGAAGGTCTTGTCGCCTGCGATAAATACTGTCTCTGGACCACGGGCCATGACGAAAATTGCCTTTGGCTGGGATTCCTGTGATTCTAAATAAGTTGTGAGATTAGCAATATCGGTATCTATGGAGGTATTTATTTCTTTGCCTTTTTCTTCCTCATCAAAAAAAGAAGCCAATTCATTCACCAGTTTCTTGGTACCCTCTACGGTGGTGGGTTTAGTAAAAACGTGGATGTTTACCTGTGCCGCCTTTAATTGTGTGACAACATCCGGATTAAGATAGCCTTCCTCAATAAGTACTATATCAGGCCCTAATGCGAGAATTCCTTCAGCTTTGATCTGGTTTCTGTAGCCAATGGAAGGGAGATCCTGCATAGTTGCGGGGTAGGTAGAGGTGATGTCGGTAGCAATGATCTGATCGCTGTATCCGAGCGCATCCACTACTTCGGTAATGGTGCCCCCTGCTGTGATGATTTTAGCCTGCGCATTACTTTTCTCTTCTCGCTGGGCAGGGGAGCAGGCGGTAAAAATTGAAATAATTAGCAGCGTAAAAGGTAAAACGTGTCTTATCATTATTTAGATTAATTTCAAATACCATGCAAATGTAAGCTTAACTAGATTGAATCCAAATAAAAACAATGATGAAATTGTTAAAATTAGAGGCGGCTTTTACAGGAATGGCGGGAACTGCGGGGAAATGTTCCTGTCTCAGCTTCAGCAGTCTGCTCTGTTTTTCAACCAGCACTACTTAGAAGGTATTAAAAATTGAACCTTAGCATATTAATTTCCCAAATATCCTTTGGTATTCGTCTTTTCTGCTTAATTTTGCGGTCGAATTCAAAAAGCATATCCTTTTTACATTTCAATTATCAAATGGCAAATATTGGAAAGATAACTCAAGTGATCGGGCCCGTAGTGGACGTTTCCTTTGAAGGCGGCAAGCTGCCAAATATCCTTGACGCGGTAGAAGTTACCAAAGAAAATGGCCAAGTGGTCGTAATGGAAGTTCAACAGCACTTGGGTGAAGATCGAGTGAGAACTATCGCAATGGACTCATCTGAAGGGATGGTTCGTGGCATGGAAGTGAGAGACCTTGGTCTTCCTATTTCAGTTCCTACAGGTGAAGGCATCAAAGGCCGTCTTTTCAACGTGGTGGGTGAAGCTATCGATGGCTTGCCAGCCGTGCCAGCCGGTAAAAGACTTCCGATCCACAGATCCGCTCCTCGATTCGAGGATCTTTCTACAGCTACAGAAGTACTTTTCACAGGTATCAAAGTAATTGACTTGATCGAGCCTTATGCAAAAGGTGGTAAGATCGGGTTGTTCGGTGGTGCCGGTGTAGGTAAAACTGTATTGATCCAGGAATTGATCAACAACATCGCAAAAGCATATGCCGGTCTATCCGTATTTGCCGGTGTAGGTGAAAGAACAAGAGAAGGAAATGACTTGCTTCGTGAAATGATCGAGTCTGGTATCGTGACTTACGGTGATGACTTCGTCCATAGCCTTGAAGAAGAAGGTGGATGGGATCTTTCCAAAGTTGATTTGAAAAAATTAGAAGACTCTAAAGCAACCTTTGTTTTCGGTCAGATGAACGAGCCTCCAGGGGCACGTGCACGGGTTGCCTTGACAGGTTTGACTTTGGCAGAATATTATAGAGACGGTGAAGGTGATGGAGCAGGTAAGGATATCCTATTCTTTATCGATAACATTTTCCGATTCACCCAAGCGGGTTCTGAAGTGTCCGCACTTCTTGGACGTATGCCATCTGCGGTAGGTTACCAGCCTACTTTGGCTACAGAAATGGGTACCATGCAGGAGCGTATTACTTCTACTAAAAACGGTTCCATTACTTCTGTACAGGCAGTATATGTGCCTGCGGATGATTTGACAGATCCGGCTCCGGCGACGACTTTCGCCCACTTGGATGCTACTACGGTATTGTCAAGAAAGATCGCCGAATTGGGAATTTATCCTGCGGTGGATCCTTTGGATTCTACTTCTAGAATTCTTTCTCCAGATATTCTGGGTGAAGAGCATTATGGATGCGCACAGCGTGTGAAGGAGATTCTTCAGCGTTACAAAGAGTTGCAGGATATCATTGCGATCTTGGGTATGGAAGAGCTTTCTGAAGAGGATAAGCAAGTTGTACACAGAGCAAGACGTGTGCAGCGTTTCCTTTCCCAGCCATTCCACGTAGCAGAGCAGTTTACAGGCTTGAAAGGTGTGTTGGTAGATATCAAAGACACCATCAAAGGCTTCAACATGATCATGGACGGTGAGTTGGATCACCTTCCTGAAGGAGCTTTCAAC
>CBFGUY010000187.1:0-7574 GCA_965651895.1 uncultured Algoriphagus sp.
AAAGCTCAAAAAACCCTCATAAGTAACCTATTCTTAGGAAGGATAGCTTATTCTAATCGCAGGATATAATACTGAAGCTCTGCCTCAACATCAGGACAAGCTATTCATTAGCTGATCCTATCTTAAAAATTTATTACTGTTTTACTTTTGTTACCCTTAAAAAAGCCTCTCTTCTAGATGCTCTTTCCAGACAATAAACCCTTTTTTACTGTCCATGTAATCATGTTGTACTTTACTGAAATCTATAGGATTGGATTCAAGAAACTTCTGACGCCCTTCATTACGGATTGTATTAAGCTGGCTGTCAATTTTCTGAATCTCCAGCTTTAGCTCATTAATATTTTTTGGCATGCACCAAAGGTATGTGGCTTCTTCTGTATCAACAGTTTCCATAACTAGGTGCTGATTGTCTATCCCTTCTATCAAAAAAATAAAAGCAAACGGCTGAAGCATAAACCTGATTTTCAATATTCTTCCTTGATGTCTCTCTGCCAAATATTGTAATTCTCTTTGATGACGAAAACTTCCCTTACTTAATACATCAGACAATAATTCTTCCCCTGTTTCATATGGCCCATTTGCTGTTTGCATGATTGTGTTCCCAGACTTACCTAAATCTAAGGATGAACGATCTCTCAGAAAACCTCTTTCCATAAATCGAAACCTTACACTTTCAACTGCTTCACGGGTAAGCTTTTCCAAATCAGAAGAAACTGCCGTTAATGCAATAATCTGATTCTGATTATCGACAACTACTGTTACATCGATAACGATGATTTTTGATTTGAGAAACTTCTCAAAATAAGGTTTGAGTACTTCAAATTCTGGTCGGATGTTCTGCTGTTCAACATCAAATTTTATTGGAACGGGGTATTCTGCAATTGTACATTCAAATTGGACGCTTCCATATAGAAAATCAAGATCAGCAATTTTTATTTTAACTGTTTTTTCTATAAAATTTTCTTGTTTATCTGCAGTTTGATCATCCTTTTCTTGCTCGTCAGGAAAATCAAATAGCGTGTATTGTTTTTCTAGCTTCCTATAATAAACATTCCTTTTCAGAAACATTCTATTCAGGTAATCAACCTTTTCATCCCGATAATCATAAACCGTAGGACTTACCTCGGAGCGCTGAACTCTACCGATATATTGAATCAATTTGCCTACGAAAGCAAAAGGATATACCAAAAAAAGGCATTCGCCATTTGGAAGATCAGAACCCTCTCCAAAAAACTGACCTGTAGTTATTAAAACCTCGTAATTCCCAGTTCGCAATTGAGACCACTTCTGATCACGCACATTCTCAGAATCTCCTCCATGTAAGATTATGGTTTCAAATGATTGCTTCAGATAAAGTTCCAATGTATCAACATGCTCTTTTCTTTCAGTAATAATTACACATTTCCGTCCCTTATTAAGCTCAAAAACAACGTCCTCTAGAATAATCCTATTCCTGGAGGAATCGTGGATCAATATTCTTGACAATGTCTCAAACTTGTCAGTTTTTCCATTGAATAGGACTTCGAAACCTGTATTTCGAATTATGATTTCAGGAAAGGCAGACTTCGACAAATCACCAATACTTATTTCAGTAATCACTTCTCCCAGATGGGTAAAAATAATCTTTCCATCGCTGTACTTCCTGAATGGAGTTGCGGTAAGTCCGTAAAGATATCGGGAGTTAAATTCCCCTATTGTACTTCTGAATGTTTTTGCTGGAACGTGATGACACTCGTCTACGATTATTAAACCAAAAGCATTCTGGAAATTATGAATATCAGCTTTAGAGAGACTTTGAATAGTCGCTACTGTTATTTGCTTTCCAATTGTCGCTTTTCCTTGTCCTATTTTCCCTATATCCTTTCTAGCAATACCTAGAAATGATTCTATTCTTTCTACCCATTGAAGAGCTAATTGCTTTCTGTGAACTATAATTAATGTAGGCTGTTGCTTATCTGCAACAATTTTTAAAGCCAAAACAGTTTTACCGGATCCGGGTGGGGCAACGATAACTCCCAAGTCTTTCTTACTAATTAACTGCATACTTTCTTCCTGATAAGGCCGCAGTAATCCTTGAAAGGAATACAAAACAGGGGGCTGTAAAAGCCGTTCATCAGAAAAATAAAAATCAAGTTGATTGAGTTTGCAAAAGCGAATTAACTTGCCTGCAAATCCCTTGGGTAAATACACAGCATCACCTTCTTCTTCAATTAGTCTAAAAAATCTATCCGTACCATAAGTACTCTTCCCACTTCCTTTCTTACTAAAAAATGCTGTATTCGGAAAGTTCAACTCCTCTTTGATATATGTAAAAAGCAGAGGATGAATAGCATTTTTGTTCAACCGTATATTGTTTTTCAGAACAATCTGAAGCTTGTCGGTGCTTTGTTCAGTAAATACATTTTCCGCCAATCCGCTATACAGTTTTTCCAAACGAATAATGGAAGCCCTTTTGATTTGACCGATAAAGCTCAGTTGATCTGGATAGGCAGTTAGGGTTTCAGGGTCTATAAAACATGTATTGCCTTTTTGTACAGATAGTCCATTTAGAGGTAATGCGATCAAGTTCCCCAATCCCTTTCCTGAATGGCTATCTTGATTCGGGAAAAGCCTGTCAAAGCTCGTATTTTTATCAAATGCTGAAGTTGCACCGGATGAAATCAATAAGGAAGAAATAATCTTACGGCTTTTGTAAGCAGGTGTAGGTTGATCAAAAAAAATCCATACATGTCCTCCATTGCCTGAGCGGGATCGCTCAAGATATGCCGGGATACCATTTTCAATGCAGCTATGTAATAATTTCCTCGCAGATAACACCCAATCACCTTCATCAAAATCAGCGGCAATAAACCACGACGTATTATCCTGAAGCAAAGGATATATCCCGATAAAATGTTCACCTGTTAAGTGTTTGCTGATCTGTTCATCCGTTAAACTGAGAAATGACTTTTCAGAAAAATCATGGAAAGAACCTCCTTGCATTTTGTGGGCTCGATAACGATAGGGGTCAAAAAAATACGCAGGCATATACCCACTTTTAGACCCTTTCTCCCATCTTGTAGCAAACACATCCTCCCTTCCTTTGAAAAGAGACTTAACTAAAGCAAGATGTTCAGGAGTAGTTTTCTTCATTTTGGCATAGTCTGAATTAAAGCCCGAAACTCCACTAAAAAGGCATTATAGCCATTATAAGTAAAGTGTTTTCTTACAAATTCTTCGTTTGCAGCCAATTTTTATAAAATCATTGTGCTTTCACAACAAGTAGGCACATTTCTTTAAGTGAGGTATTTTTCAGGATTCAGAACCAGTGCTTCAGATGGGAAATTTCCCATTGATTTTATTTGTAGTTTGCTTTTGCTTACCAACATTCAGATTCGCAAAACTTGACATGAATTGCTTTAATCTAACTATTAGTTCAACCCCTTCAGGGTTGCCACTATATCATTACAATATTAGCTAACCACCCATTTCATGGGTGGCTATTGAAAAGTTTGACCACTTTGTGGTCGGCTTTCAATCGGTAATATTTGCTAAGTGATGACGAACATGTATGATTTCATACTTTGAAACAATTCCTATTAACACTAACTAATCCTCCCCATTATCATGACTATACGAAAGAAATAGTAAACCAGATGACCTACCAAACTCTAAGTCTTTTTTTGTATTCAATGATCCTGAAGAGCCTGTCCCGATCCTGAAGGGATCAAACCCTCAATAGCCATGGGTGCAACCCATGGATCATAGCAGATCACGTCTGTTTAGCCCAACCCCCATAGGGGTTGAACAAAATTTTTTATTATAGAACCCCCACATTTTCATTCCTTTCGAGGCTAGCCAAATAGCTCCAGTGCTGCTTCCAGCGACATGGCCGATAAAAGAGATTCCCCCGAACCAATGACGTTTTCGGCCAGCTCCCGTTTTTCTTCTTGCATAGTCAGTATTTTTTCCTCCAGTGAATCCTGACAGATCAGGCGGTAGGCCATCACTTTCTTGTCCTGTCCGATTCTATAGCATCTGTCTATTGCCTGGTTTTCCACGGCAGGATTCCACCAAGGATCTACCAGATAGACATAGTCTCCTGCGGTAAGATTTAGGCCTGTTCCACCTGCCTTCAGGCTCAACAAGAAAACCCGGACTTCTGCTTCTTCCTGAAATGCCCTGACTGCTTCCCGACGTTTTCGCTCAGTGGTTTTGCCATCCAAATAGGAATAGCCTATACGCTCTTTTTCCAACTGCTCCCTGATTAAGGCCAACATCCCGGTAAATTGTGAAAACACTAAAATCTTATGGTTTCCGGTCTTTTCCTGAATATGTTCCATCAACTGGATCAACTTTGCAGATTCTCCTGCTAGCTTCCCGCCAGCTGGTATCAGACTCGGATCATCACATATTTGCCGTAACCTCATGATTCCCTCCAGTACAAACAGGTTGGTGTTACCCACGGCTTCAGAATCCATTTTCTCAAGGATTTTGGCTCTATATTGGGCTCGGACAGACTCGTACAATTCGCGCTGTTTCTGTGTCATCTCACAGTAAATCACAGACTCAGTTTTTCCCGGAAGCTCAGGAGCGACCTGCTCCTTTGTCCTTCTTAGTATAAAAGGCTGGGTAACCGTCTGAAGAGCCTGCATCCTGATTTCTTTCCCCTCCGTTTCTTTGAGCATGAAATTCTTCCGAAATCCTGCCGCTGTACCAAAAAAGCCCGGATTCACAGTATTCATCAGCGCATAGAGATCCATGGTACTATTTTCAACAGGAGTTCCGCTTAGTGCTATCCGTTGTTTTGCATTGAGCTGATTGATCGCCTGAAAGCGTTGTGTATCCGAATTCTTGATTGCCTGGGCTTCATCCAGAATCAGCATCTGAAAATCAAATCCTAAAAGAAATTCCAAATCCGTCTTCACAATATCATAAGTAGTCACAATGACATCATATTCCCCAAACTTCCCCTGCAGATTTTCTCTCGAAGCACCATAATACCGGGTCATCTGCAATTTGGGTGCGAACTTCCTTCCTTCTTCCAACCAATTAAACAGTAATGAGGTAGGAACTACTACCAAGTTTGGAACTGTCCCTTGCTGTTGGTTACAGATTATTTGTAGAAAGGTAAGCACCTGTAGCGTCTTGCCAAGCCCCATATCATCTGCCAAGATACCTCCCCATTCCTCCTCAGCCAGCTGCTGCATCCACTGAACCCCTTCTTGCTGATAAGGCCGTAATTCGACCTGAATTTCCTCCGGAGTTTGGACGCTCTGTCTTTCTTTTTTACTCTTGGAAGCAGCTGATTTACGGGCAACCCATTTTTTCAGCTTATCCGGCATAGTGCTATTCCCCATCTCCTGAAGAATGGGAAAATGACAGCGGGATAAGCGCACCCCATTATTTTTTTCCATCCCAAAAGCCATTACCTTTTGCAATTGCTTTTGCCAAGAATCCGGAATTCGGGAAGTCCTGCCATTTTTAAGCTGAATAAGACCATCATTTTTCATCACCGATTTTCTGAGTTCCTTCATGCCGACCACCGTATCTCCTGCCTGAACTTGGATGCCAATATCAAACCAGCCGGATTCTTCCTGAAAGTCCAGCCTAACCTCAGGAACAGCATAATGCCAGTCTGGAATCCCCAGTGATTCCCAACCATGAATGGTCACGCCCTTTGATTCCAGGCCACCCAAAGCCTCAGCAAACCAGAAATCAGCTAAAAAATCGACTCTAGGCAATTCAAAACCCCAGTTGAACAGAGGCTTCTTGAAGTCTTGGTGAAGAGATTTGATCTGCTGAACCAGATCCTCTTCGCAGGTTCGGTCACGTTTTATCTGCTGATAGCCATCACCCACAGGTTCCAGCCAGTGGATCCCCTGGGTCAATGGATTGACCTGTCGCCCATCTTCGTAGCTTATCCTGGGAATTATTAGAATTCTATGTCCAAGGGTTTGTAGGAAAACCGATCGCTCTATGATTTTCGGATTTTTTGGTGCCCCCCGATTCAATGATTTGGAAATATTAACCTGAAAATAGGTAGTCAGCCAAGGAAGAAACTTCGTATTAAAATCATCTTGGGATTCCTCAAAGGCAATGAGATTTGCGGGGTAATATCCGAAATAGTTATGTATTGCCAGATCAAGGGGATTTTGGATCCTAAAGACCTTTTTTGAAGCTCTTTTCTCCATGAAAAAAAAGGGGTTCTTCGTAGGAAACCTCATAGAACTTTCCACCTGGTCTTCTCCCAAATGAATCCGTTGGTTGATTATTAATTGGTTCTCCTCTTTCTTAAGATCAAAGCTGAATCTCACAGGTTCTTCGGCAAGAGTTGCCTGAATCATTGAGCTCTTCTTGGGTTTTCCTTTGACCCGCTTATGGGAGGTGTAGCTGGCCAGGTAGAAGTATTTTTCTTCCTGAAGCAAAACAGCCAAATCATCCCAAACCCGGAAGGTTTGCTGGAGTTTTGGCGAAATACCTTCTCCCGCAGTAGTCATTGATTCCGGAAAGATTTCCGAAATTGAAATTAGCTTTTGGTCAGGGCTTTTCTGCTCCTCATCTATTTCTACAATAGCCTCCAGCTGAAGCATCAGGGCATAGATTTTTCGCTGTCGGGCAGAGAACATGGTCAAACAGTCCAATGCTCCATCGCGCACAAATGATTTAAAAAAACGGATCTCATCACTGTTATTGCCTAATGAGGCAATAAATGGAACTAGACGTGCATAGTTGTCATCATGGTAATTTTGGGGGACACAGAATCCGACCACTAAATTTTCCTGATCCATTTCTTCCTTTCTGATCCATAGTCTTGTATCTGCAAAAGAATGTACCTCCGCTTCTGTACGACCTTCTTCATATACTTTACCGATAGGTTTTTCAGATTCGAGGTAGCCGCTGCGGGAAATCGTAAACAATGAAGGTTTGGAAAGAGCCAGCGGGAAGTAGGGCGAGCGAATTAGCGTCCGAATCATCCAATTATACTCGTTATCAAGCGAAGACAAAAGTAGGTATTCTTCCAATTCAATCCGCTCCACTGACCTTTCTTCGCCCCGCTGTATCAGTAAACGATCCGCGAATAACTGTAAGGTGAATACTGTAGCCATACTTCGAATGGATAGAGAAGCTTCCATTCTGATATGGGCCTCCAGCAATTCACTTTCCATATTAAGTGAAAGCTTCTTTTTGGGGACGTAGCTCTTTGTGGAAATCATGGCTTTTGCTGTTTCCAAGTCAAAAAGTAAGGACTTGTTCCATATTGGAATTAGAATTTCTGTAGGTGAAACAGAAAACTTATTTAAAGTGAATGTATGGGATTCCATAGGCGAAGGGAACGACTTTTTGAAGTTGGATAAAACTGAAACTCTGAAGGCAAAGAGACTTGATACCTAACTTCTATGCTATTCCCCGACAGCATAAACCAGAATAGCGGAAGGATAAAAAAGGAAAGTAAATTATGCTTAGAGAAAAAAGCCTCGCAACAGTTAAAAATGTACTTTCAAATCAGCCTATGACATGAATTGACGCTAAAATTTTAGTAATGGAATAAATTATCCCCGCCAAATGCCTATTTTACCTAAGAAATCCAGTCT
>CBFGUY010000188.1:0-7506 GCA_965651895.1 uncultured Algoriphagus sp.
GAGTTTTTCAATTCTGGGTTTATTACAATCCGAAAAGTATAAAAATTCAATTTGCCAAACCAACATTTGATTAAAATAAATAGACGAAATTTTTATTACAAAACAATACACCGCCTAAACCACTTAACCTATTGAGGTACTTCAAAATAATATTTTATCAAAAACAGTATTACTAAAATAATGACACTTGGGACCCCATATATTTTTAGGACTTTAAGACGATTCATCCTATCCATAAACCAAAGTACCAGCACAGGGCGAAACATACCCGCAATAATGCTGACAAGACAGAAATAAAAAAGGACCCTGAGTAGGATGAACACAGCTGACATCATAAGGCAAAACTAAAAAAGGAACAGCTATGCTGTCCCTTTTTTGTTATATAACTAGGCGAATATTACTTCTTTCGCTTAATTTCTCTCATTTCATAGCCTTCAATAGTATCATCAATTTGGATGTTATTGAAGCCTTTGATAGAAATACCACATTCGTATCCAGCTTTCACTTCAGCCACATCGTCTTTGAATCGCTTCAATTGATCGATCTCACCTTCATGGATTACGATACCATCTCTGATCACACGGATCTTGTTCTTACGGGTGATGAAACCATCCGTCACATAAGAACCAGCCACAGTACCCACTTTAGTGATTTTGAATACCTCACGAACCTGGATATTACCGGTGATCACTTCTTCAAATTCTGGCTCAAGCATACCCTCGATTGCATCTTTGATCTGGTTGATCGCATCGTAGATGATGGAGTAATGCCTGATCTCAATCTCTTCCTGTTCAGCCAATTTTTTGGCATTGGAAGAAGGCCGTACCTGGAAGCCGAGAATAATAGCATCAGAAGCAGAGGCCAATAGGACATCAGATTCGGAGATCTGTCCCACCCCTTTGTGGATAATACTTACTTTCACCTCATCTTTAGAAAGTTTGAGAAGTGAATCAGAAAGAGCTTCTACTGATCCATCCACGTCACCTTTGATGATGATATTCAATTCCTTGAAGCTACCGATAGCCAGACGGCGTCCGATCTCATCCAAAGTAATATGTTTCTTGGTTCTTAAGCTTTGCTCTCTTTGGATTTGCTCTCTTGAGTTGGCGATATCTCTCGCTTCCCGTTCGGTATCATATACTTTGATGATATCACCTGCCTGCGGTGCTCCACCAAGACCCAACACCTGAACAGGTGTAGATGGCCCGGCTTCTTTCAGCTTTTTGCCTTTATGGTCAAACATCGCCTTCACCCGACCATGATGCTGACCGGCAAGGATAATATCACCGATTCTCAGCGTACCTGCCTGAACCATGATAGTAGATACATATCCACGTCCCTTATCCAAGGATGCTTCTATCACTGTACCTGCGGCATTTTTGTCAGGATTGGCAGTCAGCTCCAATACTTCAGATTCAAGAAGTACTTTCTCTAGTAAATCGTCAACACCTTCACCGGTTTTAGCTGATATATCCTGTGACTGATACTTACCACCCCATTCTTCTATCAGGAGGTTCATATTTGCCAGCTCTTCTTTGATCTTAGCCGGGTTGGCATTAGGTCTATCTATTTTGTTAATCGCAAAGATCATAGGAACACCAGCCACCTGTGCGTGGTTGATTGCTTCTTTAGTCTGCGGCATGATGCTGTCATCAGCTGCAATCACGATAATCGCCACATCGGTGATTTTGGCACCACGTGCACGCATCGCTGTAAACGCTTCGTGACCTGGAGTATCGAGGAATGCGATTTTATGACCTGTTTTAGTCATTACATCGTAAGCTCCGATGTGCTGGGTGATCCCACCTGCCTCATCTGCTGTCACTTTAGACATACGGATGTAATCAAGCAAGGAAGTCTTACCATGATCGACGTGACCCATAATGGTAACGATAGGGGCTCTCTCCACTAATTCCTCAGGAGAATCTTCCTCTTCTACCTCTATTTCATCTTCGATGGATTTGGTGAATTCTACTTCGTATCCAAACTCATCCGCAATGATTGTAATCGCCTCTGCATCGAGTCGCTGATTGATAGACACAAACATCCCCAGGGACATACAGGCAGAAATAATCTGGTTTACCGACAGATCCATCAATGCTGCCAAGTCGTTAGCTGAGATAAACTCAGTAACTTTAAGGATTTTAGTTTCTTCAGTTTCGAAATCTACATCCCTGTCTCTTTCAGCTTTCTTATCTCTACGGCTTTTACCTTTTCCTCCTCCGGCACTCTTACCTTGAAGACGGGCTAGGGTTTGCTTGATCTGATCTTGTATTTCCTTTTGGGTAGGTTCTGCCTTTTGTACTCTTCCCGGCGCTCCACCTCTTTGCTGATTTCCAGCAGGGCGATTGCCACCACCTTGAGGTCTTGCTCCTGGGCCTCCTGGTCTATTACCCTGCCCAGGCCCTCCTGGCTTATCTATACGCTTACGCGGACGTTTTTTATCTCTGCCTCTTTCATCGGAAGAAGCCACAGGGCCTCCCTTTTTCTTTGGTCTATCAGCAGGAAGCTCTATTTTCCCCAATACGGTGAGCCCTTTAAGCGAATCGGCTTTAGCGGCTATCACTTGGTCTTTTGGCACCGGAGGCACCGGAGTAGCAGGCTGCTGAGGAGCAGGTTTTGGTTGTTCTTTCTTCACCTGGTCCGCCGGTGGCACATTCGGCTTTTTATCTTCCTGTGCCGGCCTAGGCTTAGGTTTATTCTGCTGAGCGGGCTGAGATGTCTGAGGCTTCTTGGTCTCTCCATACTTCTGGCCTTGCTTGTGCTGGCCATGCTGCTTATGTCTAGGCTGGGAGCTGGTATTTTTGCTCAAGTCAATTTTACCCAATACTTTGATACCTTCCAGTTTTGGAGGCTCAGTGGCAATTTTCTCCGGATCGGCAGGCGGAGTAGGCTCAGAAGAAGTTTTAGGCTCTTCAGCTGCTTTTGGGGCAGGCTCTGGAGTCGGCTCAGGGGCAGGTTCCGGAGCGGCTGGCTTAGGAGCAGCAGGCGTAGGGGCTTCCTGTGCTTTTGGCGCAGGAGCTGGAGCTGGTGCAGGCTCAGGGGCGGGTGCAGGCTTAGGCTCCTCTTTAGGAGTCTCAGGCTCTATAGAAATAGGCTCATGGCGCTTCCCTATAGAGAGGTGCGATGCCTCCTCTTTATCCAGGGCAGAAGATTTGAATTCCTTATTCAACATCTCCACTTGATCCATGTTGATTTTTGAATTCGGATTATTCTCCACCTCATAGCCCTTTTTAGCCAAGGACTCAACTATGGTTGCCGTACCCACGTTGAGTTTTCTGGCTATCTGGCCTAAACGCATCATTTTTTCTTCTGACATAAGCAAAAACTTCTTTCGAAATCTTAAATAATTAGGGTATTACACGGGGATCTTTTCCCGGTTTATTGATCAAATTCTTGTCCGAGTATCCTGAATATCTCATCGACAGTCTCTTCTTCAAGCTCTGTCCTACGGGTCAGGTCCTCTTTGGTCAAGCTCAATACGCTCTTGGCAGTATCCAAGCCCGTTTTCTTTAATTCGTCAATTATCCAGCTGTCGATTTCATCCACAAACTCCATCAAATCGACATCTTCTTCTTCGTATTCGTTCAATTCACGGAATACATCGATCTCATATCCTACCAATCTACTGGCAAGTTTGATATTATATCCTCCCTTACCGATGGCCAGTGACACCTGGTCAGGCTTCAGGAATACGGATAACCTTTTGGTCTCTTCATTCACTGTAATCGAAGACACCTTGGCTGGACTCAATGCCCTGGTGACATAAAGATCCAGGTTTTCTGTGTAGTTGATCACATCAATATTCTCATTCTGCAATTCTCTTACCACAGCATGGATCCTGGAACCTTTCATTCCCACACAAGCTCCCACAGGATCGATACGATCATCGTAGGATTCCACTGCTACTTTAGCTCTTTCGCCCGGCTCTCTTACGATCTTGATGATAGTAATCAACCCATCATAAACCTCAGGAACTTCATTTTCAAACAAACGCTCCAGGAATACCGGTGAAGTCCTTGAAAGGATGATTTTCGGATTCCCATTGGACATATCCACCCGGTGGACAATTGCCTTTACAGTATCTCCTTTTCTGAAGCGGTCTTTAGAAATCTGCTCCGCTTTTGGCAAGATCAATTCGTTGCCTTCACCATCCATCAAAAGAATCTCTCTTCCGAGGATCTGGTAAACCTCAGCACTTACAATCTCTCCTACAAGCTCTTCATACTTGTTATAAAGAATATCTTTTTCGAGATCTTTGATACGCTGGATCAGCGTCTGACGAGCCATTTGTACCGCACGTCTGCCAAAAGCCTCCAATTCGATTTTCTCGTAAACTTCTTCCCCGATCTCAAAATCGGGTTCGATTTTTCTGGCTTCAGTAAAGCTGATTTTATCAAAATCCCAAATATCCTCAGAATTGTCATCGACAATTTCCCGGATACGGAATATCTCAAGGTCACCTTGATCAGCATTAATGGTCACATCGAAGTTTTCATCAGTTTCAAACTTCTTGCGGATCATCGCTCTGAACACATCTTCCAAGATACGGATCATTGTAGGTCGATCCACATTTTTAGATCTCGCAAATTCAGCGAAGGATTCTATTAAGACTCTGGCATCCATTTGATTTATTTAAAAGATACTTGTACAATTGTTTTCTTCATCTCTTCGAAGGGAAGAGAAATTTCCTCCTCTGTGGCTTTTTTGCCCTTTTCTTTTTTCTTTTTCACCAGTAGCTTTACACCTGCTTCTGTCACTTCCAGCAGCTTGCCTACGATCTCCTCTCCTGAAGTCAAGGAAATCTTCAGCTCCCTACCGATATTCTTCTGAAACTGTCTTCTGCTACTCAAAGGATAATCCACCCCAGGTGAAGAAACCTCCAGCACATAGGCTTCCGGCATCATCTCTTTTGCCTCCAACTCTTCCGAAACAGCCCTGCTTAGTCTGGCGCAGGCCTGGATCGTAACACCTTCATCCGCGTCCAAGAGGATGTTAAGGAGCTTTTTGCCTGATTTCTCAGACATTTTCACTTCTACGACGAAATGACTTTCATCCGGAAGATGCTTCTCCACAATCTCTTCGATCGCCTGTTTCAATTCAGTCATAGTATGCATAATGAAAGAGGGGACCATATGGTGTCCCCTCCAGAAACTTTCGAATACGACGCAAAGGTAAAATATTTTTATAGTAAAAACAATGTGGCTACGAATCAAGAACTACAGATAATTAAGATTTATGATTATCAGAATCGACACAAGTAAGTATATCTTATTTTTTTAATCCTTAGAAGCAGTGCCCCTCTGCCCCACATCAATAATCCTAAGCATCCTATGTTTACCACTCTTCTTCAAATTCCTGACCGCTTTTCCCATTGGCAGTCAAAGGGACGGATATCCCGGCACTTTTTATTTCGTGGAAAAACTCTCCAAACTAAAGGGTACTGAGAATCATTTGATTTTGTTGCCAAAAAATATCCCGATTCTATCAAATTTGTCCCATTAAGATAATAATTTTGCCCACCCCCGTTTAATATGAGTGCTTAGCATAGTATATTAAACTCTTATTTACTCCTTTACTCCAAAAAAATACAATCAATACCTAAAATGGGATTATTTGACTTTTTCTCTAGTGATATTGCAATTGACCTTGGTACCGCGAATACCCTGATCATCCATAAAGATAAGATCGTAGTTGACGAACCCTCTATTATCGCGATCGACAAAACCACGAACCGGGTTCTGGCCGTAGGTCGGGAAGCGATGAACATGCACGAGAAAACGCATGAAAACATAAAGACCATCAGACCGCTTAAGGACGGAGTAATCGCCGATTTCTATGCGGCCGAACAAATGATCAGAGGATTGATCAAAATGATCCCAGGGCAGAAGAAAGGGCTTTTCCCCCAGTCACACCGTATGGTTATCTGTATCCCCTCCGGAATCACGGAAGTGGAAAAAAGAGCCGTACGTGACTCCGCAGAGCATGCCGGCGCAAAAGAAGTTTACATGATTTACGAACCTATCGCGGCGGCTATAGGTATAGGTATAGATATAGAAAAACCTATGGGATCCATGATTGTGGATATCGGGGGAGGAACCACCGAAATCGCACTGATCGCATTATCTGGAATCGTAGCAGACCAGAGTATCCGTGTGGCCGGTGATACCTTCACCAAAGACATTCTGGATTACATGCGCCGTCAGCACAACTTGCTGATCGGGGAGCGTTCTGCCGAAAAAGTAAAAATCGCCATAGGATCCGCCTTAACCGAACTGGACGAGCCTCCGGAAGATTACGAAATCAGAGGCCGTGACTTGATGACAGGTATCCCTAAGGTGATCAAGGTTTCCTATTCTGAAATAGCTTTCTCTCTTGACAAATCAGTCTCAAAAATAGAGGAGGCCGTACTGAAAGCGTTGGAAATTTCCCCTCCTGAGCTTTCTGCGGATATCTATGACAACGGTATTCACCTCACTGGCGGTGGGGCATTGCTGAAAGGTCTCGACAAAAGACTACACCAGAAAACCAAGCTGCCTATCCACATCGCAGAAGATCCACTGAGGGCAGTAGTGAGAGGTACAGGCACTGCCCTGAAAAACGTACAGAATTTCCGAACAGTATTGATGACTTAAACCCCGAATGCTACGCATCCTTCAATTCCTTTATAGCCTAAGGTCTTTTCTATTATTTGTTTTGCTCGAAGTCTTGGCGATAGGATTAATTGTCTCCAATAATTCACCTCAGGGTGCCGCTTTCTTCAATAGTGCCAATGCCCTCACCGGTTCTGTGCTCAAGACCCGCTCTGATGTAGTGGACTTCTTTTCACTTGCAGAAGCAAATGATGCCTTGCTCACAGAAAATGCCGCATTGATCCAGCAACTGAAAACTCTAAAGGAAATTCCGGACAGTGTGGATCTGCATCTGGATTCGGCATTTAAAGCACAATATGATTTTAAGGGGGCGCGAATCATCAGCAATTCGCTTCGCTTTGCCCAAAATCACCTCACCCTGAACAAAGGAGCCAAAGACGGGGTAAAACCGGGAATGGGCGTATTCAATGAACAAGGGGTAGTAGGAAGAGTGAAATCAGTATCGGAGAACTATTCGGTAGCCATCTCCCTGCTCAACACAGAATTCCATCTTTCGGCCAAAATCAAGAACAACGATTCATTTGGCTCGGTAAAATGGGATGGGAAAAATGCCAAAAAATCCAAACTGCTCTATGTCCCGAGGCACGTCACCACCCAGCCGGGAGATACTGTGGTCACTACGGGATTCAGCGCTGTTTTTCCAGAAGGGATATTAGTGGGGATTATTGAATCAGTGAATCAAAGTGACAATCCAAACTATCTGGATATAGCCATAGAGCTGAGTACCGATTTCAGCAAGGTGCATTATGTCTATTTAGTAGAAAACAATAACTTAATTGAGCTTGACTCACTAAAACAGCAAGCCGAACTAACCAATGAACTTTAGGAATCTGCTTACTTACGTATTCATGGT
>CBFGUY010000189.1:0-7466 GCA_965651895.1 uncultured Algoriphagus sp.
GGGTGGCGGTGGTTTTTTCGATATCTCCGATCATCCTCAACTCGTCCATGATCAGGTTGTCTTTTGCGATGATTCGCTCCAGCCATTCATTGGTCTCGATCATATCCTTTTTGGTGCGGTTTCCGAAAATACCTGACTTTTTACTTTCAGATTCCTTCCATTGACGGGTTAATTCGTCACGGTCTTGCACCATTTTTTCCAGTTTTGCCTGCCCTGCCTCGGTGAATTGTAGCGGGGAGAGATTCAGAAATAGAAGGATTATAGTGAAAATCATTATTAAAGACAGTCTAATTTTCTGACAGTTGCAATTACCATGCGAAAGGGCAACCTATAGATAATAAGTTAATTACTTAACTAGCAGGATATGAAGCTACCTATCTTTTCCATCCTCTGGTCATTTCCTTTTTACCTGGAGGACCCGGCAAAGTTTCCACTTCAAACCCAAGTTCTTTAAGGTCTCTTTTGAGCTGCCCGCTCGCACAGTATGTGGTGAAGATCCCTCCTGGGTTTAACGCTTCAAAGACCCTGCTTAAAAGTTCTTTGCTCCACATTTCCGGCTGCTTACTTGGAGCAAATGCGTCATAAAAAACCACATCGGTGGGATAGAGTTTTACCTCCTGAAGTGTGGTTTTTTCCTTCTTCATGTTGAAATACTCTGACATGATAATTCCCTTGTCCCACTCCGCCTTATGTAAGCGCTGTAAATAGGGTTTATAATGGAAAATGGCGTCATCCATGTCACCGTAATTAAGCTGGGAATAGATGTCTTCAGGCAGTGGATATGGCTCGATGGTATGATATAGCACAGGTATTTGATTTTGCTCTGCCCAGACTAATGTCAACCAGGCATTTAATCCAGTGCCGAAGCCTACTTCGAAAATCCTCAGCGGTTTTTTGTTCGGATTGTTGATAATCCAGGAGTCAAGGCCATAAAGCATGAATACATGGATGGATTCCTTGAAAGCTCCATGGAAGCTGTGGTAGGTTTCCTTCAGCTCTTCATTATATAGAGAGTGTGAGCCGTCTTCAGTGGTGATGATTTTTAATTTCTCACTCATACAGTATAGATCAATGCGGCACAATATGCGGAGATGCCTTCCTGCCGGCCCACAAATCCTAATTTTTCGGTGGTTGTGGCCTTGATGGAAATATCATTTTCGGAGACTTTCATCACATCTGCCAGACATTTTTTCATTGCAGGGATGTGAGGATTGACTTTAGGGAGCTGAAGACAGATAGTTGTATCTAAGTTTCCGACTTCGTAGCCAGCGTCCCTGAGGAGTACGAGTACTTCTGCAAGGAGAATCTTACTGTCTATACCTTTAAATTTCGGGTCTTGGTCTGAAAAATGATAGCCAATATCCCGAAGATTGGCTGCTCCCAAAAGTGCGTCACAGATGACATGTATCAATACATCTGCATCAGAATGCCCTACAGCACCTTTGTCATTTTCTAGCTTGATCCCACCTAGCCAGAAGTCGTACCCTTCTTTAAGTTGGTGGACGTCATACCCGAAGCCTATTCTGAATTTGTTCATTCCTGCGCAGATTTATAATATAATACTGAAGAGTTTTCTTCTTTAATGATGCTGTTTGCCCATTGCATGATTTGATCTCCCCTTATTTTGGACTTGATGTCAAAAGCCTCATCATAAAGAGCGGGATCGCCTAAATGGGCATACCCTGCAAGATTCATTGCCCTGTTTAGAATCTCCACAGATTCGTAAGTTTTATGTGCCTCTTCTTGGTTTTTGATTTTTTGAAGGGTGTAGTCAGAAACCTGGGATTTCAAAAATCCCGAAATTACTTCGTCCAGAGCTTTTTCAGCCTCTTCTGCAGCTACCCCAGATTCCATTTTCCCTGCAAAAGTCAATAGACCTGGGTCCACTGACCCGGTGATGTAGGCACTTATAGATGCGAAGAGCTTCCCGTTTTTCACTAAGGTTTGCTCTAGTAATGATGACTTGCCAAATCCTAGGATATCTGTGATCAGGTCCGCTTCCCAATACCCTTCAGCCAACTTTGCTGGCATTTTGTAAGCTTTATACAATGCATCCGTGGGTACAGGAGCTTCCACGAGTTTGGCTTTTTTAGTTCTTTGGACTGGTTCAGTTGGGATTAGCAGATCCGGTTTAGGATGGTTCTGGATGGGTTCAAACCATTTTTTAGCCATGCGTTCTACTTCAGCTTGTTTCACTGCCCCGGCAACTACAAGCACGGCATTGTCCGGGCGGTAATTTGACTTGTAGAATGCCCAGGTATCCTCTTGGGTATAGTTAAGGATATCGTCCAGGCTTTGACCTATAGTAGGCCATCGGTAGGGGTGGATGTCATAGGCAAGGTCGTCCAGGTGATGATATACATCTCCGTAGGGCTGGTTTAGATAGCGTTGCTTGTATTCCTCTATGACCACTTTACGCTGGGTCTCGATCGTCTTGGTACTAAGCGACAACTGGAACATCCTATCTGATTCCAGCCAAAATGCGGTTTCCAGGTTTGCTCCGGGAAGTGTGATGTAATAGTTGGTGATGTCTTGACTGGTGAAAGCATTACAGGAACCGCCAACCCGCTCCAGTTCACGGTCAAAAACCGGCACATTGGCAGAACCTCCAAACATCAAGTGCTCAAAAAAGTGAGCAAGCCCGGTTTTACCGGGTATTTCATTCCGTGATCCAACTTTATAAAGCAGGTTGAAAACAGCAGTTTTACTGCTGTGATCTTCGTGGACGATCACTTCTAGTCCATTGTCTAGGAAAAATCTTGTGTACGATAGCATAATTGTAGCTTGCAAAGCTAAGATAATTGCCAATTTTGGCTAATTAAGAAACGGATTTTTAAACAAACCTTTATTGTAATTCATCAGTTTAACCTAACGCATGCTTGCTTAAGTCGTCTTTCCTGATTTTTCCGAAAAAAAAGCGAACTTTGAAAGACTTCCAAAAGTTAACTTCCCTAATTAGCCCTCAGCTCAGATTCTTTATGAAAAAACATTGCGTAGAACTCCATCTTACCGGCCAGTTTTCTCAATTTTTTTTGGATTATATAAACGGAAAGGAGGAGCTCAAACCATTTTATGAACACTCGCCTACCATCGAGAGCTTCAGGGAAGCAATAGCACAACGGAACTTTCCTGGGCACAACCGTCAAGTGTTGGTAGAAGTGCTTCAAAACCAGTACGCTGATTTGGAAGTAGCTGGCTCAGTTTCAGGGAATATTGAATCTTTGGCTTCCTCTCGCACATTTACGGTGACTACTGGCCATCAACTCAACCTGTTTACAGGCCCCCTGTACTTTATCTATAAGATTGTTTCCACTATAAACCTCGCAAAGAGATTGTCTGGAGAATATCCTGAATTCAGGTTTGTGCCTGTTTACTGGATGGCTACGGAGGATCATGATTTTGAGGAGATCAACTATTTTAGGTTTGACGGGAGAAAACATCAATGGAAATCAAAACAGACTGGTGCTGTTGGGGATTTTGAACTGGATGCTTCCTTTAGAGAATTCTTGGAATCCGTGCCTTTTGCTCCGGAGTTTTTCCAGGAAGCTTACTCTACTTCCAAAAACCTGGGAGAAGCCGTGCGGAAATACGTAAATCACCTTTTTGGAGCGGAGGGTTTGGTAGTAGTAGATGGTGATGATCCAAGGTTAAAGCGGGAGTTCACAGATGTGGTTCTCTCAGATCTTTTTGAGCATAAACCCTTTGAGAAGGCCACTGCCTCAAGCAAAGCACTTGAGGAGCTAGGTTATGGTAGTCAGATATTTCCCCGTGAAATTAATCTGTTCTATATGGACAAAGGTTTGCGGGAGCGAATCGAAAAGATGGAGTCGGGATTTGGTGTGGTGAATACGGAGCTTAGGTTTACAGATGATGAGATGAAAGCTTTGGTGAAGCAGCATCCGGAGCGATTTAGTCCAAATGTTGTATTGCGCCCGCTGTATCAGGAAATAATTCTTCCAAATTTGGCGTATCTGGGTGGTCCTGCAGAAGTGGTTTATTGGTTGCAGTTAAAAGGAGTTTTCGGTCATTTTCAAGTTTCTTTTCCAGTTTTGCTGCCTAGAAACTTTGCTTTGATCCTTCCTAAGAAGGCACTGCGGAAAATGGAGCAACTGAATTGGGGGGTGGAAGATCTATTCATTGATCTTGATCAGTGGAAAAAGACATTTGTAAAAGCTGAGGCCAGTATGGATGTAGAATTGACCAAGCAAAAAGAGGTGGTCTCTGCTCTTTTTGATGCCAAAGGAAAGGAGGCGGCACATTTGGAAAAAAGCCTTGAGAATTCCTTTGAAGCAGGGAAAGTACGGGCTCTGAAGATTTGGGATCAGATGGCAAGAAAGCTTCGAAAGGCTGAAGAGCGCAGGTTGCACATTCAGATTGAGCGTGCCTGTTGTATTCATGAGATCATAAAACCAGCTGGAAGTCCCCAGGAACGGGTGGTGAATATGATGCAGTTTTACCTGAGTAGTCCTGAGTTGATTTCGGAGCTTTTAGCATGTTTTGATCCGCTTGATTTTCGAATGATGGTGTTGGAAGATGGGGCTTGATAAGCAGCATATCAGGGATAAGTACAAGAAGCTGAGAGCGGGACTTAGTGACGAGGAACTAGCTCAAAAATCCCAACAGATTACTTACCGGGTAAATGATTTTATTTCCTCGCATCCTGAGCTTTCCCATTATCACTTATTCTTTCCAATTGCAAAGCAGCGAGAAATCGATACCTATCCTATCAAGGATTTTTTGGATTCAAAAGGTGCAAGTGTTTATACGTCCAGGGTTTCGGCACATGTTATTCAGATGGATACATTGAAATTAAACCCAGCTACGCGTTTTGAAGTAGATTCCTGGGGGATTCCTTTGCCTCTGGATTTTGAGCTGGTTGATTCCTCTTGGATCCAGGTTGTTTTTGTCCCTTTATTGGCTTTTGACGCATCGGGAAATAGAATCGGTTTTGGAAAAGGATATTACGACTCTTTTTTAAGCCAATTGAATCCCTTTGTTCTAAAAGTTGGATTGAGTGTTTTTCCTCCAGAAAACCATATCCCGTCAGAACCGCACGATATCCCGTTGGATTATTGTATTACACCGGAAAATATCCTTATTTTTTGATCTTAATCCTAAACGATCAAGTATGCGTGTGTCCATTATAGTCTTATTTATCTTGTTTTTGATGATGGGATTGACCACTGAAAGAGCAAGCGCCCAAATGAGAGATTATAATACTATGGTGGGAGTAGTGGGGGGAACCAACCTTGGTGGAACGGTCAAACAATTTATTTCACAGCCAGGAGCTGTGGATCTACTTGTCTATAGAAGGTGGAAAGGTACTGTGGCTGCACTACTTTATGAGCATCATTTCAACATTACTGAAATCCGCGGATTGGAGTGGTTTGTCGGTGGAGGGGCGCATTACGGGATTTGGAAAGATGGAAAAGGCGAACCGCCTTGGGTGTACAGGATTGATCAGGATTATAAGGCCTTTGGTGTGGACGCTATTGTCGGATTGGAGTACAATTTCCATCTAAGCAATTTCTATCTGGGACTATATTGGAAGCCTGCATACAATTTCCAGGATTTTACTGATTTCTGGGGAGATGAAGCTGCCTTTACACTCAGGTATTCGCTTTGAGGATGATGATGTCTGCAAAACCTCCCAATTTTATTCTATCAATGAGTGATTAACGAGATTGTTTTGGGAGCCTCTTGATTAAAGGATGTGCGTTAACGGAAGAAAATTAATTTTAAACCAATATTGACTCTGGTATAAGAAAGTGGTATTTTGTGATTCTTGGATTGAAAGTTTCGGTTTTTAGGTTCAAAAAAATACGTATATTTTTTATTTCTGTAGTTTTTTTTGGTGCGATGCTATAAATCGGACGTGTTTTTAGAAATTTTTATTTTTATTGATATAGATCATATAATTTGTAATTATCTTTAATTTCAGCTTATTATTCTGTTTTTCAGAAATTACGTAGTCTTCAGCCCAATGAAAGCTTGCCTGCTTGTAGTATCACAAAATTTATCACTGACTTGAGGGGAACAGAGTTCTGTCTGATTGTGATCTGCTTTTTATATTAATAATCTTATTTATCGGACGTTTAATGTGAAATTATTTATATAGTAGAGTTATTTATATGGTATTATGAAGTTTAAATAGGATTAAGTGAGTTGATTCTTTACATGAACGGTTTATTTTGTTATTAATCGGAAAGGGATTTTATTTATGAATAAACCAAACTACAAACCTTATGAGAAAAGCTTTACTATGTTTTATTGTGCTGTTTGCAGCATCCCTCAGTTATGAGGTGCAGGCGCAACAGCGTGTGATCACCGGCACGGTGATTTCTGAAGAGGATGGTCTCGGCTTGCCCGGGGTAAATGTCCTTGTGAAAGAAAGTTCACGCGGTGTAATCACTGATTTGGATGGAAAATATTCTATTCCAGCAACTGAGGGAGAGACATTGGTGTTTTCTTTTGTCGGATATATGTCCCAAGAGCATGTAGTCGGCCAAAGGACTCAACTGGATATCACGCTTAGTGCAGATGCCAAAGTGTTGGGAGAAGTATTAGTGGTAGGCTACGGTAGTACCACCAAAGGTGATTTGACTGGAAATATCTCCAGTGTGAAAGGAGCGGATCTGGCAGCTGTGCCGGTGGTTAACTTTCAAGATGCCTTGCAAGGTAGAATGGCGGGGGTATTTGTGCAGTCCTCCAGTGGGAAGCTTGGGGAAGGCGTGAAAATCAGAGTTCGTGGAACGACCTCGATTTCGGGGGGCAATGATCCGCTGTATGTGATCGATGGAGTCCCTGTCACTTCGGGAGGCGCGATCGGGCTATATAATCCCATGGCTGATATTAACTTTAATGACATAGAATCCCTGGAGGTTCTTAAGGATGCATCCGCCTCTGCAATATATGGGGCCAGGGGGGCTAATGGGGTAGTGTTGATTACTACAAAAACGGGGTCTAAAGGGAAAACCAAATTCAATGTAGGGATACAAAGAGGTTTTTCCAGTCCTACCAGAACCAGAGAATTCTTGAATTCAGCAGAATACATTGAACTGATGAGAGAAGGGGCATATAATAATGATCTTCAGATTTACGGAATAGATCCTATAAATAATCCTGAGGATTATGAAGGTTCTGATTTAGAGTTTGTAGAGAGTAGATTGGATCGTTATTCTGGTTATGCCGACTGGCGAACTGGTGAGATAGATACAGATTGGCAGAAGCAGGCATTTAATGAGGATGCAGGTACTTTTAGTGTGAATTTCTCGGCTTCAGGGGGAGATGATAAAACAAGGTTCTTTTTGAGTGGAGCGTATGATCAGCAGACGGGTATTTTGATCAGAAATGATTTTGAAAGGGTTTCTGCTAGATTAAACCTTGATCATTCAGTCTCCGACAAATTTCTGATTGGTGCCAATTTCGGATTGAGCCGCACAGAAAATAACCGTCTTTCTGATGAT
>CBFGUY010000190.1:0-7367 GCA_965651895.1 uncultured Algoriphagus sp.
TTGCTCCCGTAAATCGTACTTCGTAAATCCCAATTTCTTATCTGCCCCAGAATCCCCGCATTTCGTCACATTCTTTTGAAAAGCTTTCCTGCAAGAACTAATCTTGGCTATCGATTAGAAATTGACCTAATGAACACCAAGAAAGTCTTTTATTTGCTTATCCTTTTGGCACTTGTTTACAATATGGTGCTGATGTTTTCCGGATCTCCTGAAAATACTGAGGAAGAGGCTAAGGTTATCTTGGACATTGATTACAATCTGGTTGAAGAAGTGTCGTGTAACCTATTCAATAACATAAATATATGAAATCTAGAAAATTTGCATTCAGGGATATAGAATGGTGGATAGCCACCTTTGTTTTTTTGATCATTGTGTTGACCAACATAGTATCCGGAGTCAATTATGACCAGATTGATAAGTTCTTTGGTTCTGTGTTTATGCCCATTGTGGTGTACATAGGGTTTTATGTAATGCATCTGGTGGTCATACCTAACTACCTGTTAGACAAGAAAGTAATTCGATTGATTCTTTTCAGTATTCTTTGCGCAGCCATCACGGGGGCATTAGCCGGTGTTTGTGCTGCAGGTATAGGCACCAATGCCGAAAGGTTTTTCAGGTTTTATTTCAGTATACTGGCACTGTATCCGGGATATTTATTGACCGCTATCTTGTTGAAGAAGATGCTTTTGCCCCCGATTTTTAAAGATTTTCAGCTGTATAATGGTGTCCGCCTTTTAACTATTGTAATTTTTGCGGTGATCTTCTTGATAGCTTCACAGATCTTTGTAAACCAGGGTACGCTGATTATTCTCTTTATAGTGTTGCCAGGAGTGATTTTCTTCGTTCTATATAATTATTACCTACTTTATAAAAACCAGGTTGCAGGAAATACCAAGGCATATCGTTGGTTTCTGTGGGGACTTATTTCGATCATTGCCCTGGTGTTTTTTATCATTGCGGCAGAGCAGAATATACCCGAGATTATGTTGCTTGGTTTGGGAATGATCCTCTTATTGATCTTTGTGATATTTCCTCTTTCCAATCTGGTTTTCAAAAAATACGAGGATTACATCGGGAAGATAGATGACTTATCTGTTAAGGTAAATCAGAGTACTGCAAATCTGAGCTTTCTCCGCTCCCAGATCAATCCGCATTTTCTTTTCAATGCCCTCAACACTTTATATGGGGCAGCATTGATGGAAAACGCCGAAAAGACCTCTGACGGGATCCAGAAACTGGGTGATATGATGCGCTTTATGCTTCACGAGAATCAGATGGATAAAATCCCGCTTTCCAGAGAGCTGGATTACCTGAGGAATTATCTTGATCTGCAGATGCTTCGTTTTGCAAAAGAGGATCATCTGGATGTTACTATCCATCTGAATGATGATCCCTGTACAGGAGTCATATCCCCTATGCTGTTGATCCCTTTTGTGGAAAATGCCTTCAAACATGGCATCAGCACCAAAAATAAATCCTGGATCAAAATCAACTTACGGTGCATGCAAGGCTCCCTCCATCTGGATGTGGTGAATAGCATACATCCCAAAAAGCAAAGTGAGGACCCAAGGGATGAATCCGGGATCGGGCTGGAAAATGTCAAAAGCAGGTTGGCGCATTTTTACCCTCAAAAACATAATCTGACCATCGTGGCAAACGATGCGGAACATTTCGTCCATCTTTCTTTACAGCTAGACTAAAAAACTCCCCTGAAGACAATAATGAGGGAAAACGAAAGCTAAAACCACAAAGTATCTCCACGTATGCAAAAGTTGTTACTAGTTTTAATCATATTTCTGATTTCAAATCTTTCTTTTTCTCAAAGTTTAGAAAGCAAGATAGAGAGTATAATCCAAACAGAATTTAATAATCCCAATGGGCCAGGAGGTGCATTTTTGGTTTCCGAAAGTGGTAAAATCATCTATAAAAAGGCTTTCGGTTTGGCGAATTTAGAGTTAGGAGTAGAAATGACATCTGACAATGTTTTTCAGATTGGTTCAATGACAAAACAATTTACTGCTGTTGCCATTTTAATGTTGGAAGAGCAAGGAAAACTTAGTGTGGATGATCCTATTTCCGAATTCATTCCTGATTATCCTAATGGAAATAACATTACAGTTTCTCACCTACTGACTCATACTTCTGGAATCAAGGATTTTACCAAAATGAAAACGATTTCCAAGATTGCCCAAAAGGAAATGACACCAAAGGATATGGTGGATTTTTTCAAAGAAGAACCTGTTGATTTTAGTCCCGGTGAAAAATTTCAATACAACAACTCAGGTTATGTAGTGCTTGGGTACCTTATAGAGCTGACATCAGGAGAAAAGTATGAAGATTTCATTCAGAAGAATATATTTGACAAAATCGGAATGGAAAATTCCTTTTACGCAAGCGACCAAAAAGTGATAAAAAACAGAGCCTACGGTTATCATCAGAAAACTTACGGATTCATAAACAAAACAGTGATTGATTTTAGTGTTCCTTTTTCTTCAGGTTCCTTGATGTCCACTTTGAATGACATGCAAAAATGGCAATCTGCACTAAACCAAAATCTATTATTACAATCTGAAAACCTTATCAAAGCGTTTACAAGGCAAAGTTTAAGCAATGGGGAAAAAATAGAATACGGTTACGGATGGCATCTAAAAAACGAGGAGGGAATCCCTACAATAGAACACGGGGGTAGTATTTTCGGATTTAAATCAATGGGGGTTTACATCCCAAGTAAAGATATTTATGTTTTGGGGCTGAGTAACTGTGATTGTCATTCTCCGACTCAAATTGTACGAGATATAGCGAAATTAATGGCAAAAGCAACATTGGAATAGCGTGTCATGTGCCAATAGGTAACAGCGGTTATAACAAATACGTGGAAAAGCTCTAAAATTACAGAAATTACACAAAATAAACTTATAACTAATTAGATCAGCGGATAGCCCCCCTGTAGTTGATTAATTGGAGAAAGAAGGTACTGCCATATCAATCAATTAAAAATTCAAGATGAATGATTCAAGCTTTAGCAATAGATGATGAAAATATGGCTTTGGAAGTGATCAAGTCACACGCTTCCAAAGTTCCTTTTTTGGAATTGGTCGCCGTTTTTACCGATGCCATAGAGGCTTTGGAGTACATCAAAGGAAATACTGTGGATTTGGTCTTTTTGGATATCAATATGCCTGATATTTCAGGGGTTGATTTTGCGGGATTGTTGCCAAAAGAGACAATGGTCATATTCACGACAGCTTATCCGGATTATGCGGTGAAAGGATTTGAACTGGATGCGCTGGATTATCTACTGAAGCCATTTAATCTGGGGAGATTCCTGAAAGCCTGCCAGAAGGCGCAGGAATGGCTAGTGCTACAGCCCGGGACCCGACAGCACCACCTATACGTAAAAACATCAGAAGGACAGATCAAGGTAAAGTTCACGGACCTTTTCTGCTGTGAGGCGACCGGAAACTATGTGACTTTCCATCTGAGAAACCAAAAACTGATCAGTAGAATCACCCTGGCTGAAATAGAAAAGGAACTTCCGCCTCATTTCATCCGGACACATCGTTCATACATCGTCAATGCGGAATTGGTGGACAAAGCAGAGCGTCATCAACTTATTCTTGGTGGTCAATCCTTTCCTGTGAGCATGTCCTTTATGGATGCGGTAATGGGCTACTTTGGAAATGCTTAAATCCAGATTAAAGTGAATCTATCACATCCTTTTTGTAAGCCATGGGAGTTTTTCCTATTCTGTCTTTGAACTGCTTGTTAAAATTGGAAATGGTAGGGAATCCACTTTCATAGCACACCTGGCTGATGTTCAGATCCTCATCCTGAAGCAGTTTTCTCGCGTTGCTGATCCGCACATCACCTAGGAAATCAGAGAAAGACTTATTTACCCGGGCTTTGAAATACCTGCTAAATGCGCTTTCAGACATATTGGCCAATTCTGCCACTTCCTTTAAGGTGATTTTATTCTTGAAATTATGCAGGACATATTCCAGGATTTCAGAGATTTTATCTTTTTCGTGAGCCGTGTAGTTGTTTTTATAGTCTATCTGGGTGATAGGTTCCAGCTCAGTGGAGTGCGCCAACACATTCAAAATCTCCAGTAAACCAATAATACTCGCACCACCTTGACGGTGTACCAGCTCCTTCATCATTTTGATTACTACCTTATTGGTATGACCTTTTATCTCAAGACCTCTGTCAGCTCTGGCCAGCAGTTTTCGTATTTCCTCAAATTCATCTTTCTGTAAACTGTCCTTGCCCAGGAAACTTTCCGGGAAATAGATCACAATGTCATGCGTCTCCAGCTTGTTTTCCGGATCAAAGTAGGCATTGTCACATCTCCATACATGAGGAAGATTGGGGCCTGTAAGTACCAAATCCCCTTCCTTAAATGGCTTCATATGATCCCCTATATAACGTGTGCCCCTACCCTTCAGAATTACGTTTAACTGGTATTCTTCGTGCGAATGCCAGTATTTATCCAGGTATGCCTCACGCAACTCCTTAATTACAAACACTTTATTGCTTGGAATTTTAGATTTCTGTAAGGGCTTCTTCATTTATTTTATCTGATTTATACTTGGATTTAACTCTTCGGAACACCTATTTAATCATAATTCAGTCATTTTTCAAGTGAAATCTATACCGAAAAGTGTACTTCTTTCACTAGATCCGTTAATTGGCCGCATTACTTACTATAAATAGTACAAAAGTCTCAATGGATGAATGTATGTGGGTGTTTTATTATATGAATGGTATGGAGTAAATAGCAGAAGCGACTTCTCATCTACTAAAACATTAAAAAAAAAACGCTGTAAATCATTGAACCATAATTCGTTCGGCCAGGTATTGCAATAAGAAATGCAAACCTGAAAAAAAGGTGGCACAACATTATGCCACCTTTTTTGATTTTATAGATAGATTGGGTTACTAGATTTTTAATTAGGTATATAGTACTGTTGGTGCGAACGTAGGTGAGTACATCTTCAATTGTTTGGGAAATTTATACAGAAATTATTTAACTCTGCTTCCCTCAGCATCAAACATTCCCATCAGATCACCTTTGGAGTTATCCTCGTCAACTTTAGTCAACGATAATGTCACGTCATAACCACTGATAGTAAAGGAAGTGTTGATTACATCTCCGCTGATAATGGCTGAATTCATTTTTTTCTCCTCCGTAGCACCTTCCTCGATGAAATAACCTGTAGTTTGACCATCCACTGTTTCAAAGCGCATAGGGATTATGGCATCTCCTTGAGGGGTTCCTTTGACCAGCACATTCCACTTGCCTTCGAAATATTCCGGACTGGGCATATGACCTGCAAAGGCAAATCCCAGAGAAAATAAGAACAGTATTCCCGATAGGATAAGTTTGTGTGAATTCATGAAGGAAGGGTTTTGGGTTAGGCTATTGTTTTCTTTTGGTACAATAAACATATATTTTTTTAAGCAACAAATATTGTTCAGATAAAAATTTTATAAACTACCCCTTACTACATAGAAATCTTGTTTGAACGGAGAGCCTCTTTTTCCAGTCAATACCATAGCCTAAAAACAAAATGAGAATATGCTAAAATTAGAGTGGACTTCAGTTCCTCTTCTTGAGCATTTCCAGCACCTTCACTATGCAGTCCCCTGCATCGCTCAGATCCTGCTCGCTCGTATGTTTGCCAAGACTGAACCGGATAGAAGCCCTTCCTAGATCAGGATCCACACCCATAGCGAGCAGTACGTGTGAAGGCTTGGGAGTAATACTGCTACAGGCTGATCCGGAGCTTACAGCCACTTTTTTGCAAACTTTCTTTAATAGCTCCTCACCTTCTACTCCACCAAAGGAAATATTGCTCACATGTGACAGACGGTTGTGTTGACCTCCGTTTAAAACCGTGTCTGGCAGCTCCAACAATCTTTGTTCAAGCTTGTCCCTTAGTATTTTTAACCGGCTGCTATCCCTTTCCATTTCCGATAATCTTATTTCAGCAGCCTTTCCCATTCCTACTATTGCCGGGACATTGAGCGTCCCACTTCGGAATCCTTTTTCATGACCACCTCCGGAAATCTGGGACAAGGGTTTTGGGAGGGCATTATTATGCCTGATATACAAAGCTCCTATGCCTTTAGGCCCGTAAAACTTATGTGCAGAAATAGCCAAAAGGTGGATTCCATTTACGGAAATCGGAATCTTGCCCGCCGCCTGTACCGCATCCGTGAAGAAGATGACGTTATTTTCCTCTGCAATTTTAGCTATCTCTTCTATGGGGTGGATTATTCCGGTTTCATTGTTGGCCCACATGAGGCAGATCATTTTTGTATCAGGTCGGATGGAAGCTTTCAGTAGGCCCAAATCCAGTGTTCCGTTTGACCGTACGGGAAGGTAGGTTACCTCTGCACCTTGCTTCTCCAGCTCCGAAAAACAATCTAATACTGCTTTGTGCTCTGTTTGACAAGTGATATAATGCTGATTCTCTTTTCTTTCAGCATACCATTCGAAAATTCCCTTGATGGCAAGATTAATGGCTTCTGTAGCTCCGGAGGTAAAAACAATCTCTTTTGATTTTGCTCCAATAAGGTTGGCCACCTGTTCTCTGGCTCCTTCCACAGCATTTTCCGCTACCCATCCAAAGGCGTGTGATTTACTGGCCGCATTTCCGAAGTGCTTTCCAAACCAAGGAAGCATAGCTTCAATGACTTGTGGTGCGCATGGTGTGGTCGAATTGTAATCGAGATAAACGGGATAATTCATGTCTGCAAAATAGGAATTTTTATATGGGAAGAAACCGCATAATTCAAGTCTGTGAGAGCTTTCAGGTTCAGAGGATAATTTGAGCTTTCCTTATCTTGTTCCGGGTTGAGCTAGTACTTGTGTCGTAGTGCAGGGAACCAAAACCTAATTACTTTTCATTGACTTCCCATCAAAGAATCATATTAGATTTCACTTGGGTTGATGAATTGGCGACATGTAATATTTCTTTAATTTTAAGCATGCAAGAAACATGGACACTTACTCTCCCAAATTCCGGAAAACTGACCTCAGAAGTCATTAAGCAAGTTTTAGCAGAAAACAAAAAGGATTTAGGCATATTTCTTTCCTATTACTTCAAAAAAGAAGGGGCGCTTGCTGAGCATGTAAATCTGGGCTCGGACATAATTTTTCAGGGTCATAATTCAGGAAGTTTCACCTTATCGTTTGATCTGGTACACTTCAATGCCTGTCTAGCGATCCATGAGCAAAAGCGCGATCAAATGAATATCAATTTCAAAATCGAAGATGGAAGGCTTGATCTCACTGGCCCGTATTGGCCTGAGAGAGGGATGGATGAGATTTAAGGTCAAAGTATCAAGTATTCAGTATCAAG
>CBFGUY010000191.1:0-7357 GCA_965651895.1 uncultured Algoriphagus sp.
AGATTCTTCCGGAAACCAAACGCAAACTTAGATTGCCCTTCATCGTCCTTAGGGATGAAAGTCCCCTTTATTTCCAAAGTGCCAAAAATCAGGTTTTCGTTACGGATTCTCATGCCGAGACTAATGCCGGTGAAATTTTGGTATTTGTCTCCACAGGTCGAGCATTTCAACTTAGCCCAGTAAAAAGAGGAAAAAGGAGCAATTCGGAAACCTATTAGCGACCAGGGGGTAAATAAGCTGGATTCGAACCCTAAGGAAATCCTCTGGGTCGCATCTACTTCTTCTACTCGTAGCCCTGGAATCGTATTTCCCCGGATGGTGAGCCAGTCATTGGTGAGCCGGTTGAAAAGTTGGGTGTACAACAAGGTGCCTGAATTCCTGATTTTATACCTGCCCAGGGAGAATGCCTGGGAATAAAAAGTGCCACCGGTCTGAACGACCACATCTTCTGGACCATTGCGGAAATAGCCGGCGGCATTTATGAGCACTTCATAAAAACTACCGCTTGTAAATGCTGCCTTATAGTTTAAGTTGATGTCTCCATAGGGACGTTCATATCCGGAGGTTTTGGTCATCCCCGCAGTAGCAGATAGATTATAGCCTGATGGTATGTCCTCAGTCCTGCCGAATCCATAGACATATTGAGTTTTGAAAAAGTCTTGCTCGTACAGGGTGAATTCAGCCAGAATTCCCTGACTGTTGTAATAGCGGCTTTTGTCTAAGGCATTTTCATGTTCTGGATGATCAATAAAGTACCCATCAAACACACGTAGGGCTAGAAACTTACGGCTACGGTCCTGAACCGCTTTATCTGCTCCAAAATTATACCCGCCCCATAGGTTCAATACATTGTATTTATAGTCCATAAAGAGAGAGTCCGGGCGGGAATTTACGTTTTTAGACCAGTTATGGCTCCATCCGGCACCTCCGGCAAGTCGTGAATAAGGAGATACCAACGGTCTTTCTAAGCTGAATCCTGTAGCAAATTCCTCCTCCTCCCCTATACTGAGGCCTGTATTGATCTGCGTGTAATAAATCAACAAATCAGCAAAACTACCCAAAATACTGCTTTTGGAATAAGCTACCGCAATGCCGGTTTTAGGACTTCTCTCCACGTCAAAAAGTAAATCAAATTCGAACCCCTGAGCACGTCCATCTACATTGGCATCGTAAACCTTGAAAAGGGGGGCAGCAGGAAAGCTCCCTCCCAGGGATCCCCCTATACTGAAAATATCACGAGTCACTACAGTAAGATCCACCGAATCTGTATCCAATACCGGAGTGACAATGATCCTGCTTTCCAGAATGAAATTCTGATCCCTCAGGTATCGCTCATTATCTCCTAATTTATATGGGTTTAACCGCTGATTTGGCTTGATAAAAAGATGCTGCTGGATTGTCTTTTCCCTGGTGTTGGTATGCAGCTTATTGGCAAACCGTCCGATTTTCCGCACGATTGGTTTTTCTTTTCCATATATGGAAAATTCGAACCCTACCGTCTCCACATGAATATTCCTGATTATTCTGCCCTCAAAAGGAATGAATTTCTCTTCTGCTTTTTCTACCAAAATAGTATCTCTATTGGATCGGGTAATAAAGTCCTTGCCTTTTTCCAGTGCCCGCTGAGTGATCGATGTCGTGGAGGTATCATTCTCAGTCTGGGCAAGAAGCTCCTTGCTCATACAGTTAAGTATAAGTAGAATGAAAATCAATTTGATTGACCGTACAGCCACGTATTGAATAAAATTTTGAAAAGTATTAGATACCGCTTTTACAGATGGCATAAGTTCTTTACATCATCGCATTTTCTTTGCCACAATTGCAAATTTAGCAGGAGTTTGACTAAAAACATCTTTGAGTCTTTTGGCAGATCATCCAGATGTTTTTATTTCTACCTGTTACTTTCAGGATGGTATGACAGAATCGTAGGGTATAGGGGGGTAAGGTTTTGATTCTGGTGTTGTTAAGATGATGTTGTTTGTATATTAAGGTTATGCAATTTTAATGTTGTTTTATGTTATTGATAAGTTTCTTTTTGTAAGTGAGATTGATTTTGGTAAGTCACACAGATGTGTTAACCGAGGGTTAAAAGGGTTTAAGTGTTTGTTAAGATTTAGTGTTATTTGTTTTATCTGAATCTCTTTGCGTGCTCACGCAGTATGTAAAATAAATGTCCTGTTCAGTGGAATGATAGACTTGTTTGAATGAGTGTTTAGTGTCTTTTTTTAAGAAGAGTGGTGATGTAATTGCTTGAATATTAGTGTGTAGTGTTAAGGGGTTTGTGGGGAATCCCAAGGTTTTTTAATTTTTAGGGTAATGTGATTTTTAGGATTTCTATTGATAATAGAATCCTAAAAATTCCTTAACAGGATTGCTTTTTATATAATTTACTTTTGCGCTGAGATTGAATAAAATATTCTTCTGAAACTTGTTATTTGTCAATTATAATTTTATATTTCTTATCTACCCAACGCTTAAATTTTATGAATTTAAAATTACCGTTATCAAAAATCATCCGTGCTTCCACATGTATGGTTATTTGGGCAGGAGTAAGCACTGGCCCATCGCACCTGATTGCAAAAGGTGTTGAAAATGATTCTGCGCTTATAGGGGTCGGGACTATGCCCTATTTAGTACCTAAGTTACAGTCTGTCTCCGGTACTGTTACAGATGAAACCGGCACACCTCTTCCCGGAGCTACGGTACGGATTAAAGGATCCCTAAACGGTACCGTCACGGACCTTGATGGGAAATTTTCCATAGAAGTAGGTGAGGATGCCATCCTTCAGATATCGTATGTAGGATATGTCTTACAAGAAATCTCCGTAAATGGACAAACTATTATTAACGTACAATTGCAGCCTGATGCTACACAGTTGGACGAGCTGGTGGTCGTAGGCTACGGTACCCAAAAGAGGTCGGATGTCACAGGAGCGATCGGTTCCGTGAAAAGTGAGGACTTCAACAGAGGTGTGGTTTCAAATCCTGTAGATTTATTGCAAGGGAAGATTGCCGGTGTGAACATTACATCTACCAGTGGTGAGCCGGGAGCAACTCAGAACGTGATCATCAGAGGTGTGGGCAGTCTTAGATCCGGCACTCAGCCCCTTTATGTACTCGACGGATTCTTGCTGGACAATTCCAATACAGGTATTGCATCCAATCCCCTAAACTTCCTTAATCCCAACGATATAGAAAGTATCGATGTGCTGAAGGACGCCAGTGCCACGGCATTGTATGGATCCAGGGCATCTAACGGCGTGGTTGTAATTACGACCAGAAAAGGAAAAAAAGGCACTACCCAGATGAATTTCTCCGCTTCCTCAGCTTGGTCATCTATAGCCAAGAAAATTGATGTTTTCGGAGTTGATGAGTTTCGTAACCAAGTAGTGGCTGCAGGCGGAGCATTGGAGGATTTCGGTGGAAATACAGATTGGCAGGATGAATTGACCCAGACCGGTTTTTCCCAGGATTATAATTTTTCTATGAGTGGGGCCAGCACGGAGAAATTTTCCTATTTCACCTCCGTAGGCTATCAGGATCAAGAGGGTATTTTGAAAAACAGTGAACTGAAGCGTTTTTCCGGAAAACTGAATATGAACCAGAAGGCATTCAATGGTCGATTGATTGTGGACTATAACCTGACGGCTTCTCATACCCAAAATTTACGCCCAAGCATCACCTCTACGATCAGTGATATGCTCAGCCTGAACCCTACTGTACCTGCCTATACTAACGGGGAACCGACTTTATTGAATACCAATGCGCTCAATCCACTAAAGAGGTATGAATTATATAGCGACCATGCTGCTAATAACCGGATTATAGGCACTATTTCTCCATCATTTGAGATACTGGATGGTCTTACTTACAAGCTAAACCTCGGAGTGGATTATTCCGGTACCAACAGGTATCAACAATACAAGCCTTACACGGGCGTGATCAATGAGTCAAATATTTCTGACGGTTCGTTGGATCAGGCCATCAGTGCCAATAGAAATCAGCTGGTGGAGAATACCCTGACTTATAACTGGAACACTAATATCCACAACCTCACTTTCCTTGCAGGGCATTCTTATCAGTCATTCTTGGACGAATACAGAACGACATCTGCCAGAGGATTTGCTGATAATAATATAGAACCTAGATACCAGGATCATAACAGTACCAGTGAATATCCTACCACTGTAAATTCATCAGCTATCCGAAATGAATTGCAATCCTTTTTTGGCAGATTTAACTATGTCTATGCGGAGAAGTACTTATTCACTGCCACCTTCCGTGCGGATGGTTCTTCCAAATTCGGTGAGAACAACAAATATGGTTACTTCCCATCTTTAGCCCTTGGCTGGAATATCAGCAAGGAGGATTTTATGGCAAATTCCTTTTTCAATAATCTGAAACTGCGAGGAAGCTGGGGTCAAACAGGTAACCAGGAAATACCATCCAAAATCACTAAAGCAAGTTATTCTGAAGACAGGCTCTCTCAGGGAGGTGGAAGCTATAATACATATCCTATTGATACGGATGCTAGTTCCTTGGATGGATATCCTTATGGGATAGTATTTACCCGCTTGGCAAATCCTAACCTACAGTGGGAAGTTTCTACGCAGGTAGATTTGGGAATTGATTTTGCATTCTTTGATTACCGATTGACAGGTACTTTGGATTACTTCAATAAGGTTTCTTCTAATATCTTACTGGAAGTAGTTCCTGCAGATCCTGTGCAGCCTACCTCCACGTATTGGAACAATATTCCAGATATGAAGATCCATAACAGTGGGGTCGAACTGGCTTTGGATTACTCCAGCAATGATCAAGGTTCCTTCTCATACAACATCGGAGGCAATGTCACTTTTATTCAAAATGAAGTGAAAGACTCTCCTTATTCGGTGTTGACTACCGGAGCAGCACAAGGTGCTGGACAGACAGGCGCCACTATCAACGGCTATATCAATAACCAGCCGATCGGTGCTTTCTATATGCTTCAGTTTGATGGGATTACTGAAGATGGTGTGAATAGATTTAGGGACATCAATGGAGACGGAGCAGTCTTAGATAATGACCGTAGTGTGGTAGGAAGTGCGATTCCTAAAGTGATCTATGGTTTTCACACCAACTTTAAGTACAAAGGCTTTGACTTAGGGTTGAACTTTAACGGTGCTTCAGGCAATAAGATATACAATCACACGGCCATGTCATTGTTCACCAAAGCGCAGTTGTCCAGGTCAAATAATACCACGGACTTTGCTGTCCAGTATCCTGAAGAATCATTTAATAATTCCAATACTGTTTCTACAAGATTTCTTGAAAGCGGCTCCTTTTTCAGGTTGAATAATGCCACACTGGGATATAACCTGAATACTGAAGCAATGGGATTGTCTGATGCTTTCCAAAATATCCGACTTTCTGTTACTGGACAAAACCTCTTTGTAATCACGGATTATTCCGGATTTGATCCAGAGGTAAACACAGGTTCTACCGCAGCTGGAATCCAGACATTTGGTATCGACCGGTTCACCTATCCTAGGGCTAGAACTTTCTCAATCAACCTGAATTTAACCTTCTAAGAAGTTGATAGTAAGTAAGACTATTGAAAATTATAAACAGATGAAAACTAATAGATTTTATAAAATACTTCCCGTAGCAGCCTTCATGTTCGCATTTCTAGGTTGTACAGACTTAGACGAAGAGATCCTTGATGAGTCTCTGACAGGAACAGGTGAAGCGGAGGTGGTGAGTGGTTCTATAGCTCCAGTGTATGGCTCCCTCCGCCAGGTATGGATGCATACAGTTAATTTCGGACTTCAGGAGGTATCTTCTGATGAGGGGATTTTGCCTTATAGAGGAGGAACTGATTGGTTTGATGGGGGCAAGTTTATCGCGATTCACCAGCACTTGATGACCCCTACGAATAGCTTGGTGGGAGATACCTGGACGGCTATTACGCTTGCCTTATCCAGAGCGGTATTGGCAACCGAAAGGTTGCAACTGGAAGTGGATAATGGGAATTCTGCGGCTCAGGATCCGCTTTATGAGATGATCGCCATGAAGGCCTATCTAAATATGTTGGCACTTGATAACTGGGGACTGGTCTTCAAAAAAGATGCATCTGACCAACTTTCAGAGCTTCTTAGAGGCCAAGAAGCGATCAGCTACATAGAAACGGAATTGTTATCTGTGGTGGATGTGATCAATAGTACCAAAGGCCCGGGAAGACTGAACAAGCACGCGGTGGAAGCATTGTTGGCCAGACTTTATCTCAATGCAGCGGTGTATAGAGATCCATATGGCACTCCAGACTTCAGATCAGAAGATATGGACAAAGTGATCCAATATACCAATAGAATTATCAGTGGACCATACTCCCTGTCTTCGGAATATTTTGAATTGTTTGATGACAGCAATCACTCCAATCCTGAAATTATCTTTTCACTTGACCAAAGGGGAGTATTGCAGACTGAGCATAGCCGATGGGCGTATTGGCCGATTTCGGGAGATCTGATTCCAAGACCGGAATTTCCTAATACCCGTGGAACTGACGCTGTAGGCGTGACTCCAGACTTCTTCCAGACCTGGGTAGAGGCTTATGGCAATGTAGATCCTGCTGATGCTGATGCCCGTTTTTTCAAGGAAAACACGATAATTCCTGAAAACCTGAAGGATCTCACGGGGGTAAATCCTACGAATGATGCAAATCATTTCTATACTATTGATGCAAAGGAATTTGAGATAAACAGAGGGATTCTTAGGAATATAATATGGGGGCCGAGAAAAGATGGTAGCGGGAATATCATGACTGACGCAGATGGAAAAGTGAAAATATACCCGGTGATCAATAGGAGAAGCAGCGGTGCAGACATCCGGTATGTTGATCATACGCTGAAAGTTGATTTCTCAACTGAGGGTAGTTTGCACAATGCAGGATACAGATTCTCAAAATACCAGTTTAGCCATACCGCGCCTGATTGCTGTAATTTCAGTAGTGTGGATTTAGTATTAGTGCGTTTAGGAGAGATCTACTTGATGCGTGCTGAGGCCAAGCTGAGAAAAGGTGACAATGCCGGGGCTTTGGAAGATATCAATACCTTGAGAACTTCAAGAAATGCGCGTCCCGCACAGACTCCAGCACCATTGAATACGATTGATCTGGATATTTTATTCCGTGAATCAGGGTTTGAGCTGTATTGGGAAGGTCATAGAAGAACCTATCAAATACGCTTTGGGAAATATGAGGATAGCTGGACGGAGAAGAATGATACTGATGTCAACAAGCGATTGTTCCCGATTCCGCAAAGAGCTATGGACGGAGCATCAAGTGAAGCAGGTTTTTTGGTGCAAAACCCTGGATATTAAA
>CBFGUY010000192.1:0-7144 GCA_965651895.1 uncultured Algoriphagus sp.
CCATCAAAGAAATTCCCCTGTGTGGAAGGGATAAACCCGGAAGGGGTCATTTCATTGGAATTGGTAAAATGCAGTTGAAATACATGCCCCCCTGTTTCTATATCCACACCTATCCCCAGAGAATTATGCCCTGGTAGATCCTTTCCGAACCTATAGTAATATTCTCCTGTCAGGCTGACTCTTCTGGATAGTGCCAACCTGCTACCTATCCCTAGTGCGGCCAGATTATTGGGTTCTGTCTCCGATGAAACTAGATTTCTGTGAACCAAAGTGGGCATAAGTTGCAGAGAAAATAATGGACTGAACTTTCGGGCCAATAAAACTTGATGGACGTATCGCAGCCTTCGCTGAAAAGTCATTGGGAGGTCTGGTCTTTTAAGAGTATAGACAGAAACATCACTTACCCAAGTGGCAGAAAGTGGCATTCCTATGGTTCTTTGCTCTAAAATCCGGGCTTTTATAAAACCATCATATACTTTGTTCAAAGAGTTTCTGCCAAATCCCAACGTAATCCGGTCTGATAAGGAATACTCCAATCCCAGCCTTACATTGGAATCATCCAGGCCAAACAGATTGTATCCCCCTGAATTTATCCTTCCAAAACGGTGTGAGATAATCACGTCCAAATTCCCCTTTCCCCGGGTTTCTATGGATTGGCCGTTGATTATCCTAGTCCCCTTGAAAGTGCCCAGAACGGTTTCCGGCTCCTGCCCGGATTGCCCTCTCAATTGCTCAAGCATGTCCTGACTATGGGCAGACAACGTGATAAGTAAAATAAACAATGTGAGATAGTGCTTCTTCATCTGATTATAATTTGATTTTTAACGTACAGATACCCGCCTGTCGTCGGACAGGGAGTCTCGCATGGTAAATAATCATTCCATTGTGTGTAGTTCTTCGTCATACTCGATTTCAAGTCCATTATTTTTGGTTTTTAAATTCAAATTTTACAGTGACCTCTACCTCCTCGGCTATATTCTGGAACATAAGACGGGGAATTTCAATGTTGTAATCCTTCAGAGCAACCATAAAAACAGCCTGCATGCTTATTCTTCCGCCTTTGTCGGCAATTGTCCCTTGGATTTTCACCGGCTTGGTGACACCATGTATGGTGAGCTCTCCTTCGGCCACGGCAGTGGACTGAGGATTGCCAGGTGTATATCCTGATATTTTTCCCCGGAAATATGCTTCCGGGTATGTATCGGATTCCAGGTAGTTTTCATTGAAATGTTCCTTCATCAGGGACTTTCTGAACTCGAATGCGGAGATCGGAATCAGAAAAGCCGCCTCCCCACTTACCGGATTGAAAACCGCCGTGGCTTTATTGTTCTTTGCAGTGATGTCTTCCAGTAGTGCGCTACTAAAAAAACGCACATACCCCGATTCGGAGGGTAGGGACTGACTATGAACCTGCACTGCTAGGGAAAGTATATAGGATAAAAGGACTAATCTTTTCATATGATTATAATTTGTCTTTTAAAGGCTCGATTTCATCTGATTATAATTCTTTTTTTAAAAGATATAACCTGTCCCCGACTCAACTCCGAATCTGCCTCCGCAGACCGGGAATTTCGCACCTGACAGGCAGGAGGAGGACAATCATCACGCTGTGTGATCCCGTAGCAAGGGATCAAGCCTGCCTGCCTCCAGACAAGCTTGAATTCATGGCTTAGTTGTCTTTTGCCCCGCCATTTACCCAGCAAAAGATAAGCTCCTTTTGTTCGCTGCTGAGAGATCTTCCCGATCCGGAGGGAGGCATAGTTCCTGCTTGGGTATTGGCGCTGATTTGAGAGGCAAACTGTATGATGTTATCATCTACCGTAAAGTCAACCCTGCCTGTACCTGCGACATGGCAGCCGGAGACTGCACAGTTTTGCTGAAGTATGGGTATGACATCCGCCGAAAGCGATGCACTACTGTCCTCACATCTGTTTGCACTGGGAGGAGGTAACAGATCTTCCGACTCGGAAGAGCAAGAGATGGAAATAAGGAGCAGTGCTGTGAAACTCGCCAAAATGGCCCACTGATGTTTCTGAATTGAGATATTCGGTTTCATGATTAGTAAGTTTTGGTTTTTATTTGACAAATAGATTTCCACCACTCCCTGAAATGGGGAGTGCAACTTGAGTAAGATTATTTTCGATTATGGTCTTTTTGGTAGGTTTGGGTAAAATTTAAGTCCTACAAATAAGCCGGTGCTTTTCAGGGAAATATCCCCTTCACCCACACCGGAAATGGGCACCTTGAAATAGGGTTCTACCTGAATACTTAATTGGTCTCCTAGTTTTCTCTCATATCCCACACTAAAATTGACCACACCAAAGAAATGGTTGTTATCTCCACTGACATCTATTTCGCGGGAATATGGATAGCCGGTTCCTGTATCTTGGTATTCTAGTTTGTAATGTTCCTTGAGCATTAAATAGGTAGAAAGTCCCGCACTCGCAAAAAAGCGCTGAAGCTTGCCTTCAAGGGGATAGAATCTCAGATTCAAAGGAATATCCAGAATGTCACATTCACCCAGCACTCTGTCAGGCTGATCTCCATAGCCCAGTTGATACCCATCATCGGCACTATAGGGCTTAAAGGAATAGAATACCCCACTTGCAACACTGATTTTAGGTCGAAGAAAGTATTCCGCACCTATTCCGATCGCTTGTCCAGCCTTTCCTACTTGGTTCAATTTGATCCCGCTCAGATCCGGAGCTGCCTGAACAGAGACGTTGAATTTACCCGCAAATGGGTTTTTCCTATTCACTTTTTCCTCTTTGTGATTTATTTCAGTCTCTCTTGTTGGATAAGGATTTTCCTGAAATCTGGCTGCAACGGAATTCAAGGAAGGCAATTGATTCACTTGCCAAAATAGAAGTGTGCTCTGCGTGTTCCTATAATCTGAAATTATCGGAAGGATGGCTTTCTGGTCCCGTGTCAATAGTTGCCTTTCCGTACTTGCCTGGACATTTACAGTGCTTTTAGAATTCTGGATTTGCGTACTTGCCTCTGGATTCTTGACATTATCCTCGGACGGCTTACTGTTAGCTTTGGGCACTATTGGGTTTACCCCTATCTGACTGGGATGATCCATGGTTAGGGGTTTCTTAGACAGATCGGATTCCTCTACATTTGGCTTAGGCAATTTGTTTTGTGTTTCATAGGCATTTAATTTTTGATTTACCTGTTGATTTTCCTGGTAAGAGTTCCAGATCAACATCGAAACTAGTACACTCATTATTACAGCACCGGCCCAGCCCAATCCTTTCCTTCCAAACCAAGAAGATGAGGGAGGGGAAACTTGGTCAAGGCGCGCCTGCATGTCCTCCCAGTCTTCCTCAGAGAAAGGGATCTCAGCCGAGTCAGCTATTTTCCTCAGAGCTTCATCCAGCTCCTTGTCGCTCCTATCGTAGGATTTCTTTCTCATGGCTTCTGGGTTTTAACAGCTCTCTAATTTTTTCTCTTGCGCGGGAAAGATTGGATTTGGAGGTTCCGATACTGGTATCCATCATTTCTGCTATTTCTTCGTGGGTATATCCATCCAGAATATAGAGATTGAATACCGTGCGATAAGCTGTGGGCAATCTCTGGATCAATCTGACCAATTCATTGTACTGCATGTCATCCAAAGCGCTTGGCTGGGCATCCTCTGATTCGGGAATAAATTCGAGACCTGTTTCATGAGATTGCTTTTGATGTTTTTTGTAATAATTGATACAGAGATTTACCAACACTTTTCTAAACCATGGTTTGAAGGGTTGATCGGGGTTGTATTTTTTAGGGTCGGCAAACAGCACCATGAATCCGTCATGCAGAATTTCCTTCGCCCCTTCACGATTGGAGGTATATCTAAGGCATATACTCATCCCATAACTGTAATAGAGTCTATACAGTACCTCTTGGTCTTTACGGTTTTTCTCCACCAGACCTTGCCAGATTTTTTTGTCCAGAATTTCAGATTTCACATTCCCAAGCTTGCTTTAGCCCATACAAGAGACATCTAAAATTGGTTGCGTGGGTAATTAAAAATAAGTAAAGTTTTCCCCTTTTTGTGTTTTTAGTGAAAACCTCGATTGGTGAGCCAGTCGAACTACAGTGCTTATGGTTATAGTGGTCTTTCAAAAAAAACAGCCGGGTTTCCCCGGCTATTCAGATTATACGTTAGAATTATATTTTAATTTTTAATACCCTGGATTCTGATCCGCATTGCTTAACGCCGAATTATTATCCAGTTCCACAGTAGGGATAGGAAGCAGGTCATTTCTGGACTGGTAACCGAAAATAGGTTCACCTTCCAAAAAGCCCAATCGTCTCCATCTACGGATATCCCGGTTTCTCACCTGTTCCCCTGGCATTTCTACCCTTCTTTCATGCTGGATGGCGATTCTTGTCTGTTCCTTGGTACCAGTAGGGTATTGCGCGGTCGGGTATTCCGGCATTTTTACATCCGCCCTGTTTCTTGTCATATTGAGGTAAGGCAATGCAGCTGCAGGGCCCGTGAGTTCATTTTCTACCTCTGCCATCATCAGCAATACATCTGCATATCGTATAGCCCGGAAATTGATGCCGGATTGCGTGTTTTCATTTGCTCTCTTGTAGATCGTCTGGTATTTCCTCCAGCTAGGCTTGCTGAAATCACCCTGTACGGTAGATTCGTCCAATACACTTGCCCCTCCATTGAAGGTGTCGCCTAGGCGGTAGAAATTGTAGCTCATCCGCGGATCTTCTTTTGGAGCTCCATTGGACGGTTTTTCAAATTCAGCCACCAGTGCCGTGTTTGGAATCAGGTTTCTCCAGGCATTTGGCCCATACTCTTGCCCCCTGAAGGTAACCTCAGCTATCCCTGTGCCATCAGCATTCCACCCACCCTCGTTACCAAAGGATTCAGAAAACTGGATTTCCCAAATTGATTCAGAATTGTTTTCATTTTCCTCCTCAAAATTATCCAGATATCGGTCAGTCAATGAATATACATTTGAATTGATAATCTCTGTCAGGAATGGTTTTGCCCCTGCAAAATCACCTTGGAATAGCAAAAGCTTGGCAGCCACTGCCTGAGCCGCACCCTTGCTTGCCCTTCCCACATCAGTGCCTGAATACGTGGAGCTAAGCGGGAGCCGTGAGATCGCCTCATTTAGATCACTCAATGATTGTGCATAGGATTGTTCTTGGGTAGCTCGCGGAAGTCCTTCCGGTGAGGTGGCAGAAGTCACCATCAATGGAACGCCTCCCCATAAAGTAGATAACTCATAGTACGCTAGACCTCTTAAGAAATAGGCCTCCCCTACAATCCTCGACCGTAGTGCATCAGTAATGTTTTCCGTTGCATTATCTGCGTTTTCTATGACTAGGTTGGCGCGGTGGATCAAACGATACCACCCTCTCCAATTTGCTTCTATCAGAGGATTGGAGCCATCAAAACCGTGGTTGAGTACTTGTGCTCGCTGAGCTTCAAGCTGTGCACCCCCGCTTTCCACATCGTCGGATAATAGATCGTGAAGAAAGAAATACTCTCTGTTATATAAATTATTCCCCTGAAGTGTGGCATATACAGCATTCACTGCCGCTACAAGTTGAGGGCCTGTACGGTAAAATGTCTCCGTTCCCAATTGATTGGGATTAACCGGATTTAATACCTCCTCATCACAGGCTATCATACCAACAGACATGATAATTGCCAAAAGTGTGGATCTTGTTTTCATGATTTTTCCTTTTTTAAATTAAAATGCAAGTTGAATTCCTCCCATGATCGTACGCGCTGCCGGAAACTGCCCATAATCAATCCCAGAGCCCAGCGATGAATTGATGCCTGTTCTTACACCGATTTCCGGATCATATCCAGTGTACTGAGTAAATGTCAGCAGATTTTGGGCTGATACATATACCCGAAGTTTTGAGATAGTCCCTTTGCTCCACGCCTGCAATACTGAATTTGGGATACTGTATCCCAAAGAGATGTTTTTCAAACGGAGATAAGAGCCATCCTCCACGAATCTGGAGCTTGCCCTGGCATTTCTGTTTGGATCGCCGGAAACCGCACGCGGTACATCGGTGTTGGTATTGCTAGGTGTCCATCGGTCAAGAACCACATCACTCGCACCAAACAGACGAGTCATACCCTCAGTATGGAAGCGAAGATTGTTGAAAATTTCGTTCCCGGAGACTCCCTGCCAGAACATGGTAAAGTCAAATCCCTTATAGGAAGCATTCACATTCAATCCATAGGTGAAGTCTGGTAGATAGTGGCCTAAGTTCACTCTATCGTTTGCATCGATGACTCCGTCGTTATTGATGTCTCTAAACCGGATGTCCCCTGCGGCTGTATGGATAGTAGGGTCATACTCACCAAGATCATCCGGCAGGTTTTGTCTTGGGGCAGATTGTGCCTCTTCATTACTCTGGAATATACCGTCCGCTATCCATCCATAGAAGTAGGCAATAGGCTGGCCTTCTTCCGTAAGGGTCATTGCATCCCCTTGGAAATCCGGGCCAAAGATGGTGTTTCCGGTTCCCAGGGAAGTCAATTCGTTGGTTACAAATCCCATGTTACCGTTGATCCCCATTTGAAAATCGCCTTTACGTAAATCGTACCCGGCTGTTATCTCAAAACCGGTATTTTTCACTGTTCCTACGTTGGCTACCGGCGCACCATCATATCCCAATGACGGTGGGATAGGCACTCCGAGAATCATGCCTTCTGTGGTGTTCTCATAAAATTCCAAGGATAAATTGAACTGGTCATTGAATAGACCTAAATCCAAACCGAGGTTTTTCATGATCGTGGTTTCCCATTTCAGATCTGCATTGGCAAGTGCCGAAATCGTACTTCCTGTAAGCAGATTATCGTCAAAATTGTAAAACAAGTTGGAATTGATCGTGGCCTGATAAACATAGTCGCCTATTCTGTCATTTCCTGTCTCCCCATAACTGGCACGGAGTTTAAGATCACTTACAGCCGCCAGGCTTTTCATAAATCCCTCCTCGCTTATTCTCCATCCTAAGGATACGGAAGGGAATGTACCCCATTTGTTTTCAGGACCAAATCTTGATCCTCCATCTCTCCTGATGCTTGCACTTACCAGGTATTTCTGTGCATAATCATAATTAACCCTTCCTACATAAGATATTAACGCATATTCTGTTCGGGTGCTGG
>CBFGUY010000193.1:0-7048 GCA_965651895.1 uncultured Algoriphagus sp.
GACTGGCAGGACGTAGTGCTTAGAAATGGATTTACCCAGCAGCATAACCTTTCTATATCAGGTGGCTCAGATGCGACTAAGTACTTCTTTTCGTTGGGATATACAGATCAGGAATCTGCGGTAGTTGCAAATGATCTTTCCAGATATTCCTTCCGCGCTAATGTGGATCACAGTATTTCCAATTCGGTGAGACTGGGAACTTCCCTTTCCTATTCAATGACTCAAATCAATGGATTGAATAATGGGGCAAACTCTCTTTCAGGAGCCATTTACAATGCTACCCGTGCCCTTCCAAACGTAGAAGTTTACGACCCTGAAAATACAGCATTTGATGGCTACAATGTACAGCCCGACGGTTCTACTACAGGTTGGGGAAATAACCTTTCCGGGCCGGACAACAATATCCCAAACATTGGTTTTGTATTGGATAACAATATTTTCAGAACCAGAGCTCATAGGGTTTTAGGTTCAGCTTTTGGAGAGGTAGATATTATCAATGGCTTGACCGCGAGAACCCAAATTGGAGTTGATTTGACTTTAGCTGATGATTTTCGTTCTTGGGATCCAAGGCACGGAGATGGCAGAGGAACCAATGGAAGTGTGTATATGGCCTACAATCCAGCATTGAGATGGAACTGGCAGAACACAGTTAATTACCAAACTGTAATTGCAGATGATCACAATTTGAATGTCACTGCAGGTATGGAGTATCAGTTTACTAACTTTTATGCGTTTTCAGGGTCAGGAACAGATATCTCAGATAACTTCTACAGACAACAAAACCTGATTACTGGTTCTTATAATAACCAATTTTCTAGTGGATCATATTCGGAGAGAGGATTTGATTCCTATTTCGGAAGATTCAACTATAGTTTCAAAGGTCGGTATTTAGCATCCTTCACTGTAAGAAATGACGGTATCTCCGATTTGGTAGGTGATAATAAGCGAGGAACATTCTTTGGAGGATCTGTTGGTTGGAGGATTTCTGACGAGGCTTTCTTCAATTCTGAATTGATTTCTGACCTTAAAATGAGAGCTTCCTATGCAGAAGTAGGAAATACAGGGATTGATTCTTTTGCTGCTTTTGGTGGATTCTCTCCAGTTTTAGGTGGTGCAGGTGCAGGAATTGGCTATTCGAGAGTTGCCAATGGAGACCTGCAATGGGAAACTTCCAAAAAATTGAATTTTGGCCTGGACATGACCATAGGTAGGGTAACTATTTCGGCGGACTATTTTGAAAATAATGTAGATGGCCTTATTCTGGCTGCTCCAACCTCTCCTTCTTTAGGTATCCCTGGAAATAGCATCAACCAAAACGTAGGTGCTATGGTAAATAAGGGATTTGAGTTAAGAGCGATGTCAAATGTCATCAATAGAGGAAGATTTTCCTGGAATACGGATTTCAACATCACATTTATCAACAATAATGTGACTGAACTGATTCAGCCTTTAACTGGAACCTATAATAGGACGGTGGTTGACGGCCCGGTAGCGCAGCTATATGGCTTCAAATGGGCAGGTGTAAATGCCGCTAATGGTAATGCCATGTATTACAGCGGTGAGAATGGTGATATTGTACAATTGGTAGGTTCCTCCTCTTGGAGAGTCTATAATCCATCAGATCCGTCCAACATAGAACAAGCTGGTAACGCCCCAACTCAGTTCTTCTTAGGCAATACACTTCCTAAATGGCAAGGTGGATGGTCAAACAGCTTTACTTTCGGGGATTTTGATGCGGAAATCTTCACAAGATTCTCCGGTGGAAACTACATCATGAATGAATCTCTAAGAGGCTTAATGGGCTTAGGCTTCTCAAATAACCATGCTGAAATTTTAAACAGATGGACAGAAGGTGGACAAGTAACTGATGTGCCTAGACTATACTCAGGCAGAGATTCTAATACTTGGATGACTTCTGCTTCAAACAGCAGGTTCATAGAGAAGGGTGATTTTGTCAGAATCCAGAATATAGTAGTTGGATATACTGTTCCAGCAGCAGCTTTAAATTCAGCATTTAATGGTGCTATTACCAATGCCAGGTTCTTTGCACAGGTTCAGAATCCATTCACATTTACGGGCTATTCTGGATTAGATCCAGAGGCTAATCAATATTCAGGCCAGTTGAGCTTCGGTGTAGATTGGAACGTAGCTCCAGTGATCCGTACTTACACCGTAGGTCTTAATATCGGATTCTAATTTCACATCCTAAAAAAGAAGAAGAAAAATGAAAAAGTTTTCTATAAATAATTTCAAACTCATCGTAGCTGGAGCAGCTTTGATGGGCGGAATTAGTAGCTGTGAAGTGACAGATCTAATTCCTGCGAATTTGATTCCTGACTCTGAGGCATTTGCGACTGCTGCAAGAGTTGAGTCAGCTGTGCTAGGCGTATATGAGTCGGCACAAAGAGGTTTTTGGCTTGGAAATCCTGACCGTGGATATCCATTTGGTGCTGCTAATGTGGAGCAAGGTGATATGAGAGGTGAAGACATGTACAATGATCAGGCCTTTTATGAAATCACCTATACCAATGGATATAATCCAAGTTCAGCCAACAATAATGGAATGTGGATTTCATTGTATAGAATGATCAACCGTGTGAATATTGTAATTGAAGCTCTTCCTTCGGCAGTTGAAAATGGAGTTCTTACTCAAGAAGCAGCTGATGCCTATAAAGGTGAGATGCTATTTATGAGGGCTTTGGCTCATCATGAATTGCTGATTCACTTTGCTAGACCTTATTCTGATGATCCTTCCTTACCAGGAGTTCCGTACAGGACTTTCGCTATCAATGATGTACCAAAAGTACCGGATGGAGAAGCTGTGGGAAGAGGAACAGTGGGAGAAGATTATGCCCAATTATTGGCGGATTTGGATGAAGCTGAACAAAAATTACCAGAAGGTGGAGCAGATAGGGCTAGTAAAGGAGCTGCTATTGCACTGAAGTCTAGAATCAAATTACATATGGAAGATTGGTCAGGCGTTATTACCGAATTTGGAAAGATAGAATCTTCTTATGAAGTGACAGCTAATCCTGCGGAGCCATTCCGTGGAGGTGCTTCATCTGATAATATCTTTTCTTTTATTAACTCTGAAGGATCAAATCCTGGTGTTAATGGTGCATTGCCTTCTATGTACGGTAATCCAGCTGATGGGGGACGGGGTCTTGTGAAAATTTCTCCGATTATCTGGAGATCGGATTTTTGGAATGAAGCAGATGTAAGAAGAACGGCGCTCACGGCTCGTAATGCCGCTGGTATTTATACAGCTAAGTATATCGATCATGTTACGCGTACTGATCCTAATACAATTCTTAGATTTTCAGAGGTCGTATTGAATGCTGCTGAGGCAAACGCTCAGCTTGGTGAATTGAATGATGCAGTTGCTTTACTAAATTCTGTAAGAGATCGCGCACTTCCTGCTTCAGTTCCTTCTTTTTCCGCCGCAGGTCTTGGTGGTAAAGATGGTGTTTTGACAGCAATTTATAATGAGCGAAGGATCGAATTTCTGGCAGAAGGTAGAAGATGGGCTGATATCCATCGCCTTGCCGGGGCTGGTGTTTTGCCAGGTATTCCTGCCAAAGTTACTTCCCGTTCGATCACTAATATTGATTTCTATACTACTGATAGGACATTTACAACTGATTATGCTGAGCCTTATTCAAGTAATCTGTTTATTTGGCCTATTCCACTGGATGAAATCCAAAATAACGCTACGTCTCCTATCGAGCAGAACCCAGGCTATTAAGTTAACCCGGTCCATAAAATTAAAGTCCGGCCATCTGGCCGGACTTTTTTAGTTTAATCATCATCAAAGGGAAAGGCTTAACTGAAGTAGTAGGACAAGAGTGTATCGTGATACACCACAACACGTAGATCCTACAAAGGCAAAATATTCATATCGGCTTTTCTTTTATCAGTGAAGAGACTAAGCCCGAAATATGCATTAGCAATTCTACGTCACGGCGCACATGTTATTTCATCCATTAATTGCTTTAAAATCAGTCATTAAATTGCTGTTTAACCTTAGAATACAGGCAGGTTCACCATATCCGCCACGGCGGACTGACTTGTCCAATCAGCCTGGTTTTCTTCCAATTAATACCTTTCCCGATAATTCGGGACGAGCTATAGCGAAACCTATTGCATAGTCCGGGTTAAAACACTAAAGGATTTGGTCAACAATAGAATTATGACCATTTGTCCTATCTTACCTCAACTTCTCCATAATCACCTCTATAGCTTTGTCCAGCTGCTTCTGATTACCCTCCAATCGATCTACGAACCCCTCTTCTATGCGAATATCCGGTTGCACCCCGTCCTTTTCCAAATTCCTTCCATCAAGCGTATAGCAGCCCCAAGCCGGAAGCCTATAAAATGAGCCATCCACCAATCCCTGCCCGGAAGTAAAAATAATCCAGCGGTAAGTTTCGGTTCCCACGATTGTTCCCAAGCCTAGTTCCTTAAATCCCGCAGCGGTCATTTCCGCATCAGACAAGGATTGCTCATTGATCAGGAGTACAATAGGCTTATCTGCCGGGGAGAAATTTGGCTGGTTGGTCAAGGAACCGTCTCGGTACTTCCACTGCAGGTAACTCTTCTGGCTTAGAAACTGAAGGACTTTATCATGTACATTTCCCCCTGTGTTATACCGCAGGTCAAGAATCAATCCTTCCCTGTTACCCTTTGCAGACACCATGGTCTCCAGGAAATGCTGTAGTTCTCCTCCGCTCATGTTTTTCATGTGGACATAGGATATTTTGTCACTTGACTTTTCGTCCACATAGGCTTCATTGGCATCCATCCATTTGTCGTAGAGCCATGTTTTCATTTGTCCTGTAGAAGCAGGGTGGACTTTCACCGTGACATTCTCACCATTTCTATCGAAGGTCAAAACCAGTTCCTTAGCCATACCTGGAGCGGCGAAATAGTACTCGCGGTTTTGGGCTGAATCGATTTTCACCCCATTCACAGCCAGTAGTTTATCTCCTGGTAGTACTGCGGCAGGCTCCAAATCTACCGGACTATGCTTTAAAATATACTTTACCTCAAATGGATTCTCCTCTTCGAAGACAATTCCTGCATTCATGGTTTGCGTACCGAAATAGCCTTTCTCCTCCTCTCCATAGGAGTTGAATCCAAAATGCGAGGTATTCAGTTCGCCCAGCATATCGTTGAAAATAGTCCGTAGATTTTCCCGGCTGCTCACATAAGGTAAAAATTCCGCATAACGATCCCGGAGTTCCTGCCAGTTTTCCCCATGAAAGTCACCGTCGTAGAAATTCTGCTCCATTCCTGCCCAGGCTTCATAATACATCTGTTCAAACTCATCCCGCAATTTCTTTTCGAATTTGTGCGGGATTTTTATCTCCTCGAGTTTATTGCCGGCAGGATCCAGGCTGTGTATTTTACCTCCAGCCAGCAAGTAAACCTTATCCTTGGACTGAACTAAATCAAATCCTCCAATGCGTTCATCACTGACTTTCTCTGTCTTTGTCTTTTCGAAATCCTCCAGAGTGGTTTTCCATAATTTTGAATCACCTTCATCATGGTTTGAGGTATAAAACACCCAGGTTTTACCGTCCTTTTGCAGCACAACAGGGTTAGATTGCTGCCCGAAAGAAGGGCCTATTAACTCCAATCTCTCCATCATTCTCTCTGCTGAAATCTTTACTTCCGGTGAAGCCTTATCCTCTTTGCTGTCCTTTTTCTCTTTATCTTCTTTCGGCTCTTCCTTAAAGAGCTCCGCTACCTTATCTGACTCAAATAACTCCGCAAATTTGTTCAGTTTCATTCTGAAAATATGTGCGTCGGTAGTGCCATAAGGATAGCTTGCACGTGTACGGTCTGTAGAAAAATAAATGTATTTGCCATCCGGCGACCAGTAGGGGGAGGTCTCGGTCACGAAAGTCTCCGTCAGGTTAATCGTCTTCTGTGTAGGTCTATGATAGACGATCACATCCCGCTCAAAATTGCGGATAGGACTGAAAACTACGTATTGATCATCCGGAGACAAGTAGGCATTTGGCGTGTACAAGCCCCATAGTTCATCCTCTACAAGTGTTTTACTTTTCAATGTCTTCAGGTCGATCTCCCTGACTTCATTTCTGCCTCCAATATATACCCCCAAGCTTCTATCTTTATTCAAAGTCAACTGACGGTTCTTGAATTTATCTTCTGTCAATTGCTTCTCCTCCCCGGGGTTTTGGGCTGAGATTGTAAACCAATTGTGATAACCTTGTACTGTGCGGGAATAGATAAGTGTTTTATTATCTGCAAGCCACTTTACTTCTTCTACAGCCTCTTTTGGGTCTGTGGGGATTTGCTTGACAAATTTGCCTTTGATATCTGAGATGAAAAGGATTCCCCGAGACACAAATGCCATCTTATTCCCATCAGGCGACACATCAAAGTTTGAAATATTTCCTGCCACCTGCCTGGAAAGATCCTTTTGGAGAGTCTGATTTTGGAAAATGGAAATTTCAGGTTGGGTAGTATTCCCGGTGGCCACATCATAGACAAATACCTGGTAATCCTTTCGGAAAACAATTTTCTCTCCATTGGCGCTCACTTTAGGCCACATGATGGAAGTAGGGAAATCTGTTAGCTGTTTTTTAACAGTCCCATCAAATGTGTATAAGTTGTATTCATCATTCCCTTCATCTGACTGGAAAAACACATTTCCATTTTGGTCTATAGTCGTTCCAAAATCCTTTCCCTCATAGTCTGTGTATTGTGTGAATTTTCCAGTGGATGAATTGTAAGACTTAATATCCGGGTTATATTCTCCCTTATAGCGTTTTCGGTGAGCAAAAATCTTGCTCTCCCAGGTCTCGTTGAAGTAAATTTCCCCCGTTTTGGGATGTACTACAGTCCCATGGATAGTATTGAAGTAATGTGGAAAAAGTCTTTTGGGCGTGGCCCCATCAAGTCCGATTTCATATCCCGAAAACCTATTATACCGATCAGAAGTAAAGTAAATTCTGTCACTTTCCCAGCTCCAGGACTCTACCTCATCGGCACCGTCATGAAAGGTCAACTGCCGTATCTC
>CBFGUY010000194.1:0-7032 GCA_965651895.1 uncultured Algoriphagus sp.
TGGCAGATGATTTGGGGTTTTCGGATTTGGGTTCGTTTGGAGGAGAAATAGAAACACCAAATCTGGATTGGCTGGCAAGCCAGGGGATACGCTTCACCCAATTTTACAACACCTCGCGCTGTTGCCCGACAAGGGCATCATTACTTACAGGACTGTACAATCATCAAGCTGGAATCGGGCATATGACCACTGACACCGGACAAGAAGCATACCGAGGTCATATTTCAAACTCAGCAGTTACAATAGCTGAGGTATTGAAGAGCTCAGGCTATCGCACAGGTATGGTGGGGAAATGGCATGTGTCCAATACTGTTGTCCAAAAAACTCCCGAAAAGCAATTGGCTTGGCTAAACCATCAGGAGCAGCATCCGCTTTTTTCCCCGATAGAGCAGTACCCCACCAATCGTGGATTTGAAAAATACTTTGGCAATATCTGGGGTGTAGTGGATTTTTTCGACCCTTTCAGTCTGGTAAATGGTACTGAACCTGTGCTGGAAGTGCCCGAAAACTACTACCACACAGATGCGATCAATGACACAGCTTCGGTGTATATCAGGGAATTTGCCACACAAAACACTCCATTTTTTCTCTACGTGGCGCATACCGCTCCGCATTGGCCCCTTCACGCATTGCCAGAGGATATAGAAAAATACAAAGACACCTACAAAGTGGGTTGGGACGCAATACGTGAACAGCGCCACAATAAACTCCTTGACCTGGGCATTATTGATGAAGCTTCTTACCCCCTCTATGAGAGATGGGGAAATGATCTCAGTTGGGAAGAAAATCCTGACAAAGAATTTGACACCAGGGCAATGGCCGTACACGCTGCAATGATCGACCGGATGGATCAGGGAATCGGAAGAATCATCGAGACACTAAAGGAAATCGGGGAGCTGGAAAACACCTTGATAGTTTTCCTGAGTGATAATGGAGCCAGTTCTGAGAGTAGTATGCGATATGGTCCAGGTTTTGATCGTCCTAGCCAAACCCGAAAAGGTGATCCAATCGCTTACCCAGTAGAAAAAAATGTGATGCCCGGGCCACAAACGACTTTTGCCTCAATAGGCCAGCGGTGGGCAAATGTTTCCAATACCCCATTTCGTTATTGGAAAATGGAATCCTTCGAAGGTGGGACAAACACGCCAATGATTGCATTCTGGCCAAAAGGAATAAATACTGAAAAAGGCAGTATTTCCAAACAAATAGGACATGTGATGGATTTCATGGCAACTTTCATTGATGCTGCCGGTGCTGAATATCCCTCAGATTTTGCAGGAAATAAAATCAAACCCATTGCAGGGAAAAGTCTGCTCCCTGTATTCCAGGGCCATGAACGGAAAGGACATGCTATTCTTTTTAATGAACATGAAGGGGGAAGATCCGTCCGCACGAAAGACTGGAAGCTAGTGACATTGCACGCCAGCGAACCTTGGCAGCTTTACGCAATCAATGAAGACAAAACAGAAACAAAAAATATAGCAGAGGACAACCCTGGAATCGTCGCAGAACTGGATAGTCTATGGCAAAACTGGGCAAAAAACAATAAAGTAATCCCAAACCCCTAAGCCACCCTATTCATCATGAGACCGAAGAAGTAAATTTTCACGCTTTGATAAGGCTTTAATTTTCATAAAACCTTATATTGAGGCAACCATTCAGGTTTCCTTTTTTATAAGATATGGTAGCTAAAACTTTTGGGAGCGCAGTATCAGGCGTAGATGCAAACATTATCACGATTGAAGTCAACGTGGGACAAGGCACCAGTTTCTACATGGTGGGCCTTCCTGATTCAGCAGTCAAAGAATCCCAACAACGGGTAGAAAGCTCTTTGAAGTATTATAGCTTCAGAATGCCCCGACAGAAAGTAGTCATCAATCTGGCTCCTGCGGATGTGCGCAAAGAAGGCTCTGCATATGATCTACCCATTGCGATGGGAATCTTACAGGCATCCGAGCAAGTAGAATTCCCTGCTTTGGGAGAATATGTAATTATGGGAGAACTCTCACTTGACGGAAATCTCAGGCCTATCAAAGGGGTTTTGCCTATAGCCATTGAAGCCCGAAAAAAAGGTTTCAAAGGCTTTATTCTTCCTCTAGAAAACGCCAAAGAAGCTTCGATTGTAAATAATCTGGATATCATCGGAGTGGAGACTATTCAGCAAGCCGTGGATTTTCTATCGGGTACACTGGACATCACTCCCTTGGTGACTGATACCCGAGAGATATTTTATCATTCCCTGGATGACATAGAATTTGACTTTGCTGATGTGCAAGGCCAGGAAAACATCAAGCGTGCGATGGAAATAGCAGCAGCTGGAGGCCACAACGTAATCATGATAGGCCCACCCGGTGCAGGCAAAACCATGCTGGCCAAGCGTCTTCCCTCTATTCTTCCACCGCTGACTTTGGTGGAAGCATTAGAAACTACCAAGATTCATTCCGTAGCGGGAAAACTTGGCAAGAACGGCTCCTTGCTGGCAAATCGTCCATTTCGCTCCCCACACCATACGATTTCAGATGTAGCCCTGGTCGGCGGGGGTGGTAATCCTCAACCAGGAGAAATCTCTCTAGCGCATAACGGCGTGTTGTTTTTGGATGAATTACCTGAATTTAAGCGTACAGTGCTGGAAGTGATGCGGCAGCCACTCGAAGAACGCAGAGTAACGATCTCAAGAGCAAAAGTATCCGTGGATTTTCCTGCCAATTTTATGCTGATCGCCTCCATGAACCCATGTCCTTGCGGCTATTACAATCATCCTGAGAAAGAATGTGTATGCGGTCCTGGCATAGTACAACGTTACCTGAATAAAGTGTCAGGCCCTCTACTGGATCGGATCGACTTACATGTGGAAGTGACTCCGGTGAAGTTTGACGAAATGACCTCCACCCGTAAAACTGAATCAAGCAAAGACATCCGCGAGCGGGTAATCAGGGGTCGGGAAAGACAAAAAGAAAGATTTCAGGACAATCCTGAGGTTTTTTGCAATGCCATGATGCCCTCCCATATGGTCAAACAAATCTGCCAGATCAATGAAGCCGGTAAGGTTCTATTGAAAACAGCCATGGAACGGTTGGGATTATCTGCCAGAGCTTATGACAGAATATTAAAAGTGGCACGGACTATTGCAGACATTTCTGGAAGTGAGGAAATTAAAGTTGAACATCTGGCAGAGGCGATACAGTACAGAAGTCTGGATCGTGAAGGTTGGGCGGGGTGAGAATGAAGTTTGAAATTTGAAATTTAGTAAGCCCCTAAAGGGGCAATCACAATAAGAGACAAGTTCAGGGATTAAAAAGCCACTATGTTGGGCCTTTTCGTTTATTGCCAATTCAATCTTTGCTAACCTTTACGATAACATCTCCTAAACCCAAGTCCCGCTAGGGACTCACTATGGGTAAAACTATAAGCAAACACTAACCAGCCGTGCCTTTAGGTACGGCACTAGAATATTTAAGATCATATGACCCCAGAAATCATCCTCCGCTACCTTCATTTTATCAGCATTTTCGCGATAGTAGGATCCTTGGTATCTGAACATCTACTGCTGAAGAAGACAATGACCCGAAAAGAAATCAAACGCATCGCTGTCATAGACGGGATTTACGGAATGGGGGCATTGACCCTACTGGCTGCTGGACTCACACTATGGCTAGGCGGATTTGGTAAGCCCTCAGTATTTTACACACAGAATTTCATTTTCCATATCAAGGTCACATTATTTGCAATTATAGGCATTTTATCCATTTACCCAACAGTCTTTTTTATTAAAAACAGAAAAGGCAACCAAGAGGAAGTGGTACCGATTCCAAAATCTATTGTAACCCTACTCAGAATCGAACTTCTTCTTTTATTTGTTATTCCTCTACTAGCGGGACTGATGGCAAAGGGAATAGGAAGTTTTTGAAAAACTAGTGAAGAAAATCCTCAAAATCGAAAAATCCCCCTTTATTTCAGCCCGTTTTCCAAGTCCTCCAGCAAGTCATACAAATGCTCCAACCCCACAGACACCCGGATTAAATTCTGGGGAGTCAGGGTATCTGGCCCTTCTGAGGCAGCTCTCCGCTCTATCAGACTTTCGACTCCGCCGAGACTTGTGGCGTTGGTGAAATATTTCAATTTAGAAATCACCCGGTCTGCATCCGAGGCACCACCTTTCACCTGAAAAGAAACTATACCGCCAAATCCCGTCATCTGATTGGCGGCTATCAAATGACCTGGATGGGTTTTTAAACCAGGATAGTAAACCTGTTCAACAGCTTCATGTGTGGAAAGAAAATTAGCGAGGACGATAGCGTGCTCGGCATGGCCCTTCATACGATAAGGCAAAGTCTTGATACTTCTGCACAAATAATAACAATCCATAGGTGATGGTACCGCACCTCCACTTATCTGCACATTTTTTACCTTCTCCCAGAATTCATCTTTTTCTTTAGTAATCAGCGCACCTCCCATAATATCCGAATGACCACCAAAATATTTGGTGCTGGAATGCATCACTAGATCTGCTCCAAAATCCACCGGATTCTGGAAAACAGGTGTGGCAAAAGTGTTATCACAAGCGAGCATAGCTCCCTTCTCTTTAGCAATGTTAGCAACAGCACTTATATCAGTAATCTTCAACAGAGGATTAGATGGGGTCTCCACCCAAACAAGTTTCGTGTTAGGCTTGAAAGCTTCAGCCACCTTTTCCAAATCGGTCATATCCACAAAGGTGGCCTCCACTATACCTTTAAACATAGAAAGGATAGCATTTTTCAGCCCGTGATACATGTCATCAGGGGCAATGATATGCGAGCCTGGTTCCAAAGCCTGAAACACCGCCACACCTGCCGCATTGCCGGATGAGAAAGCCGCTGCATCTGCGCCTTTTTCCAAACCCGCCAGCAACTGCTCAAGCGCATGACGATTGGGATTATTTGCCCGGGCATAGATCATGGATTCCGGCTGATGAATGAAAGTCGTACTTAGGGTAATTGGCTGAACGACTGGACTTTCAGAATCCGTAACAATATTTCCTCCGTGTATGGCGAGAGTTTCAAGTTTCATGTTATGATATTTTATTTGGCCAAATAGTCTGCCCTAAACTAGGAAAGGATGAATCAAATTGTTTTTCTGGGTGAGCCCGTTCTTTTATGTAGGGTGTTAATACATACAAACGGCTGAGCATGAAATTACAATATTTCCGATCAGCACGAAAAGAATTTGTAAAATGCCCCAAAGTCTGAAGAATATTATTTTCCATTCCAACCTTTTTAGCGCTGCACCACTCTTAGATACAGAAGCACCTCTATGAATACTCAAAAACTAGATTCTCATCTGATCACAAATATCCTGAATGGAGACAGGTCAGCGCAATTCCAGCTTTTTGAGTTGACCAAAGGAATGCTTTATTCAACCTGCTACCGAATAGTCAACGATGAGTATGAGGCAAATGATGTTTTACAGGATTCTTATGTGGAAATTTTCCAAAAAATCCACTCACTCAAACATCCTGAAGCATTGATAGGCTGGATGAAAACGATCACGATTCGCAAGGCAATTCTTCAAAACAAAAAGAAAATCCATTTTGAGGAAATCGAAAGTGTGAATCCGGAAACGAGCGAAGAGTTTGATGCTTGGTTTGATGCAGAGGTGCTGGATCAGGCTATAGCAAGCTTGCCTGTCGGAGCGAGAGCAGTATTTCTTCTATTGTCCGTGGAAGGATATTCTCACCGGGAAGCATCAAATATGTTGGGGATCTCCGAGAATACTTCGAAGTCTCAGCTGAATTACGCGAAAACGCTCTTGAAAAAGCGGATTACTAAACTACTGCAAGCATGAAGGAATATAACCCAAAACCGGATTTATGGAGTAAGATTCAGCAGCGGAAGGATTTCGATTTGCAGGTAAAAGAACATGTTCCAAATCTGCCTGAAAAAATGCCAAAAGCTGATCTGTGGAGCACTGTCGAAAAAGAACTGGATCAAAAAAAACCAGTTATTCCACTTTGGAAATATGGAATGGCAGCAGCATGTATTGGGTTGATTTTGGTGCTTTCCCGTATAGCTTATCTAGACTTTGGAGACAAGGATGTGAAACCTCAAATCATCACTGAGATAAATGCACCTTCTACAGAACTTGCGATGCCTGACCAAAAACCTGACACTGAAACAATATCAGCACTAGTTGTAACGGAAGAAATTAAACCTGAGGAACCCAGGACTAATGCATCCCCGAAGCGAGCAGCTGACAGGGAAACAATTGCTCCTATCGAGCCTCCGAAACTGGATTTAGCAAATTGGAACATAGACAACACTGTGGTATCAAAGTTAAAATCCCCATCCATTCCCGATCGGGAAGAACCCCAGACTCTGCATAAAGTCCAAATATCATGGGGGTTTAAGGATAAGAAAAAAATACAGACTACGTTCGGCTCCCGCAATCCTGAAAACATTGCCCCCCAACAAATGGGGAGATCTGACCTACCCAAGAATTCCATTAAGATAAATTTCCAGAAACAGTAAACAGCTAAAATTTTAACTAAAATCATCATGAAAAGAATCCTACTCGTTTCTTGCCTGGCAATGCTATGCGCTTTTCAAGCCTCCGCCCAGGAAGTAGAAAACAAACTTTCCGCCTCCAATCAGGAATGGCTGGACAGGGATTGGCCGGTAACCGACACGCTAGTATTTGATTTCCCAAATGAAAGCAAATTGGTTCTGTACTTTAACAACAGAGAATTCTCAGCAGAGGAGCTGACGGAGGAATTTGAACCCCTACTTCGAAAAGCAACCGATTTCCCCGAATTCACCACCATCGCTTACCGACTTGGTGAAAATTTCCCTTCCACCGGTTTAAAACACGTGAAATATCAACTAGAGAAAAAGTATATCCCTTACATAGACAGCCTGGAATTGACCTTTCCCGTCGGATTGGACTATACAGGAGGGGATTTCACACCGGTAGTCGGATTTCGGGCACTTGTCAATTGGCGTAATTTCTCACTTGGAGGCTCCATCACCAATACGGTATATTTTCCTGAGCGGATAG
>CBFGUY010000195.1:0-6992 GCA_965651895.1 uncultured Algoriphagus sp.
TCATTGGAATTGACTTGGGGCTGAAGTGAAAATTCCCCTTTCCGTCTCCAAAGTACAGTCGGTCATAATTAAAGACTGCTCCGCTAGGGACCTCATTGCCGCCACTACCTACGTATAGGTCAGGGAAACCGTCACCATTGAAGTCAGCAAAGGCAGCCACTATATCTTCAGCTTTGCTAAGCTGGTCAAAGATCTTATTCTCTTTAGGTATAAAGTTTCCGTCTGGCTGCTGCAGAAATATGGCTCCTGCCTGATCCTGAGCTCCCCCTACGTAGATATCTTCCAGTCCATCGCTGTTTATGTCTCCTATGGCCAGTGCCGGCCCCATACTTGCGAAGCTTCTCGGGATAAGATATTCCCGCTTGGTTTCATCCAGGGAGGTTTTCTCCTCATGTTTCCAAGCTATATCCGGGAATTCATACCTTGTTTTTTCAAGTATAGGAGATAGGAGCTTTTTCCCTTCTCCTTGCTTTAAAGTAAGCGTTTGATTGAGAGCATTGTGGTGAAAGATCTCCTGACGTCCATCCGGCCAGTTCACAGAAATAGAGTCTATTAATGGGGTTTTTCCCAATCCACAAACCAGTGTGGATGAAGTGCCGGACATAAATCCTCTGCTTCCGGAATACTGCTGGAACAGACTTTTTCCCTCAAAGTGCAACCCTACTTTTGCCCCCATTCCAAATGAGTTGGCTCCGTTGGCTTGGAGATTAATCCTGAGGAAGCCATTTCCTGATTTTTCACTGTGATTCTGATAAATAAATGCTGGTTGGTTGAGGTTATTGATGATCAAATCCAAGTCCCCGTCGTTATCCAGATCTGCATAGGTGGATCCATTGGAATAGCTGGGGTGATCCAAGCCCCAGTTTGCGGCCTGGTCAGTGAAAGTCAGGTTTCCCTGATTCTGAAAACTAAGATTTGCCAATTTGACTGTTGGCAGCATTTCCACCTGTTTTCTGCGAAATTCTTTTTCTGATAATTTTGGGTTTGATCGCTGGTTGTACTGGATAAAATCCAGATCGTTGGGTCGTTTTTCTATGCCATTAGTAATATGAATATCCGGTAGTCCATCATTGTCCAAGTCAGCGATCAACGGAGACCAACTCCAGTCTGAAGCATGCACTCCGGCATAAAGGGCAATTTCGCTGAATCCACTTTCTCCCCAGTTAAGCTGAAGATGATTGCGGACATACTGGTCTGAATAGCCAAACTTTTTTTTGATCTCATAAACCTCAGGTTTGTCTTCACCTACCGATTTCATCCAGATTTCCGGATCTGAGGGGAGCATATCCACAGAGAATATTTCAGGCAATCCATCTCCGTTGAGGTCTGCAAGGTCATTTCCCATGCTGTATCTGCTGGTATTGGATATCAGACTATCGAGTACTTCCAAAAAAGTACCGTCTTGTTGGTTTAGGTAGAGGTAATCATTCTCTGTGAAATCATTGGAGATGTAAATGTCGGGCCAGCCGTCTCCATTTATGTCTGCTACCCCGACTCCAAGACCGAAACCTAAAATACTGGAGTAAATACCGGAGGCCTCAGTGACATCCTGGAAGCCAATTTTCCCTTCTGAAAGTAAGTTTTTAAATAATTTGTCGCCCAAGGCATCTGGATGTGCTCTTTGCTCTGCCGGAGCGAAAACCTCCGGAGATTTGACGGAATGGTTCAATAAATAAAGATCCAGATCACCGTCTTGATCATAATCCAGAAAAGCGGCGTGGGTGCTGAATCCTACGAAATCCACTCCATAAGCTGCCGCCTGATCTTCGAATTTCCCATCCCCCAGATTGATATAAAGCAAATTTTTTCCGCTTATTCCTTTGTAATTTCCTACCTGGCATACATAAATATCCAGCAGACCATCTCCATTTACATCGGCCATAGTGACACCTGTGGACCATCCGCCTGCCCCACTTACTCCTGCTGATTCGGTGATATCTTCAAACTGGAAATTGCCTTTATTGATGTAAAGACGATTCGAGGTTTGATTTCCGGCGAAATACAAATCCACTAAGCCATCATTGTTGATGTCTCCTGCAGCGACTCCACCCCCGTTGTAAAAATAGAGGTACTCTAGGATGTTCAGCGAATCCGTTGAGGTAAGGGTGTTTTCAAACTTGATGCCGGTGACTTCTGGTGACATTAGTTCAAATAGCGTCTCCTCTTTCTTTTCACATGAAAATAAAAGCATAAATGAAAGAAGTATGAAGTAGGGGAGTTGCTTCATTTCAATAATTCCAAATCTCAGCGGCTGCGCTGTTTTTCACTACTAATAGCCTGCCTTCGCCCAATGGAGCAAAACTGCGAATGTCTCCATTTAACTGCAGCCCATGTTTAGCGTTTGGCCAGTAATCAAAAGTTCCGTCTCCCTTTCCCAAAAGGACATCGCCATAGCTAGCGTCATACTTACCCACTTCTGGCTTGGCATGGAACAGGTTGCCTCCCAAAATCAAATCAGTTATTCCATCTCCATTAAGGTCCTCGCTATGGATGGCAAAGACATATGAACGCTGCACCATTCTGGGGAAAGGCTTCCAGGTGAATTTACCATTTCCTTCATTCATCAGCACGCCAGATTGCAGGTTGTTTACTTCACTGATGATGGATTTATCTAGGATCTCTTTGGGGAAAATATCCGTAAGCACCTGATTGTTGTAGGCACTGTAGCGCATATATTTTTTGCGTATCGATGGGATTTGTTTTTCCAGCTCATGCTTCAGCGTGTAGGGAACCTGCACTTCACCTTCCTGCCGTGTGAAAATATGCTCGATGGATCCATTTTGGTCAAAATCGTTGAGGTACATCCTCACGGGAGTACGTTCAGAGACTTTAAAGCGTGAATTCAACCCGTTATTGCCGAGTATCAGGTCAGGAAATCCATTGCCATCCAGATCCGCTATTTCAAGAGTTCTATACCAGCCTTTGAGATGGTTTAGTTCAGGCATTTCTATTTTTTGAAGCTCGGAGCCAGTATTTTTAAAGAAAACGGGAGCCATCCATTCTCCGACCAGGATCAGGTCTTCGAGGCCATCATTATCCCAATCCATTACTTTGGCGTCAGTGATCATGCCTATCTCCTTCATTTCAGGAGCAAAAGAAGCTGTTTGATCTGTGAAATTGCCCTTGCCGTCATTGATCCAGATGCTGCTGCTGGCAGGAGCGCCATATACAAACGGTACCAGTCGTCCTCCGATAAATAGATCAGGTGCTCCATCCTGATTCAGGTCGAGCACTTGTACTACTGAGCTGCTGCCCCGCTTGGAATTGAACCCTGATTGGGTACTTTTGGTGAAATTGCCTTTGCCGTCGTTGAGGTACAGCCTGTCTGCCAGCTCTGGGGTATTCAGCCCCGACTCATTTCCTCCTGAAACCACGATTAGATCCATGCTTCCATCTCCATCTGCATCAAAGAAAACAGCATCAACATCCTCTGAAATCGCATCCTCTGAAAAGGTATTCTGAGGTGAAAGCGTAAAGTTCCCGGATTTGGATCCCAGGAATAATTTACCGGGAAACCCTTTGGCTCCCCCAAGATACAGGTCATCAAAACCATCTCCATTTACGTCAGCTTTGGCCAACGCCGGACCTTCGGTAGAATACATGTGAAACGTAAGTCTGTCCCTGTCAAAATCCACCACGGAGTTTTCTTCATGTACAAAATCTATCGCTTGCTGTTCCTCTTTTTGAAAAAAGGCAGCGCCCGACTTATCGGAAAAGCTTTCGTTGTCAGCAAGAGCTCTGGATTCATCCCATCTAAGGGTGAGTAATTCATCAGTAGGTACGTTTTCCAATTGAGAAATACTACCGTCAGGCCACAAAACACGAAGGAGATCTACTTTGTCGATAGGGCCAAGACCAATGGTGATTTTGGGATCCACAGAGGATTCAAAACCTCTGTTGGGCATTTGCTCGGCATAAAAGATTTGATCGCCCGCATGGATTTTGACCTGAGCCCCTATGCCTTGGGTGTTTTGACCTTTTCCTACAAGTTGGATTTGGATAGAGCGGTTTTCAGGATAAAAATCTTTTCCGAGGTTTTTAAAGATAGAAACCGGATTGTTTACATTGTTTACCACCAAGTCGAGGGTGCCGTCGTTGTTAAGGTCGCCATAAGCAGCGCCATTGGAATGAATCGGTTCACCTAAACCCCATTCTGCTGAGACATTCTCAAAAGCAAGATCCCCCAAATTCCTGTAGGCGTAATTTGGAATAGGATTGACAGGAATAGGGTCTATGAGAGCTTTGTAGTCCACTCCGTCCTGGGTCAATATCTTGATTTTGGTCTCCTCATTATCTATAAAGTTCAGGTAGTCCAGGTCAGTGATGTCCTGATAGATCCCATTGGCAACGAAGAGGTCCCGCTTGCCGTCATTGTCCATGTCAAAGATCAATGCACCCCAGCTCCAGTCAGTGGCTTCTACATTTGCCAATCTGCCCATTTCGCTGAATGTACCGTCTCCGTTGTTGACGTGGAGCATGTTTCTAGAATATTGATAATGGTAGCCGTGGTTCTTGTTGAAAATGAATTTGTCCCAGTTTTCAAACGTAGTTACCTGCTTCAGCCGTGTCTGAGGCTCTGGAAGCATATCGGTCACAAAAATATCCAACAGTCCATCACCGTTAATGTCGGCAATGTCTGCCCCCATGGAAGCCGCAGAGATGGAGCGCATAGACTTTTCCAGTGACTCTGTGAAGGTTCCGTCCTGATTATTGATGTAGAGGTAGTCTTTCTCAAAAAAATCGTTGGAGATAAAAATATCCGGCCAAGAGTCTTGATTTACATCTCCAATGGTGATCCCTAACCCAAAACCGATGATGGAGCCATAAATTCCTGCTTCCTCACTTACATCAATGAATTTACCATCGTCATTCCTGAACAATTTATCACCTCCTACAGCATCACGCTTAGGACGTTCATTTTGCATTTTATTGAAGCTCCCTATGGCCTGATAGCTGTTGTTCAGCAGATATACATCGAGATCTCCATCCTTATCGTAATCGAAGAATACCGCATGGGTGGAGTAGCCTTGATCTGCCAGTCCGTATGCTTCTGCTTGCTCAGTGAAGGTACCGTCTCCTTGATTGATAAACAGCTCATTCTGCTTATTGTCCCCTGCGATATCGCCTGAGTTGCAGACATAGATGTCCAGATATCCATCTCCATTGATATCTACCATGGCCACGCCCGTGCTCCAGGCACGGGTGCCGGCCACACCGGCGATTTCTGTCACATCCTCAAACTGAAAATCGCCTTTGTTCAGGTATAGCTTATTTTCTCCGAGGTTTGATGTGAGGTAAATATCCAGCAGTCCGTCATTATTCACATCTCCAAGAGCGACCCCTCCGCCGTTGTAGAAATTCCGGTAGGTGAAGATGTTGAATTCTTCGTCGAAGGGTAGGTCGTTTCTGAAGTCAACTCCTGTAGCCTCCGCATCCAATGATACAAATAGAGTAGGATCGTTCTTGACTTTAGTTTCCCCACAAGAAAAAAGAAGAAAAGCAAAGAGATAAACGGTATTTATAGTAATTGATTTCATTCTGTTTTTTTCTGAATTGGCAGATCAACTATTTCTGCCCTTACGCTTGATATATGCTTTTTGAAGACCCGTATTCTTCGGTTGCCATCGATTTTTACGAAAGCCACTTGAGTACGGTCTTCATTTGCTACTTCTATAAAACCCTCACCATACCACTCTTCCAGCTGGGCAATAGTGTCTTCCAGCAAATGTTCTGCGGATAAATGCTCGTTCCATGGGGCCCAGCCCTCATACGAAAATTCCATAGGCATAAGATAGATTTTATCCTCATAGAACTTTGGGTAAAACTGCATTTTGGCTGGATTTCCTGATGGCAATTCGAGCTGATACACTACCGAAAGCTCAGAGCCACCATTGACTAGTTTGCCTTGTTTGTTCAATTCCCAGCAGGATTCAAAGAAGTCCCGTTTTGTCATGCCCAGCTCCAGGCCTAGAAACAATTCATTCTCGACCTTTCCGGAGGAAAGTTCTCTTTCTTCAAGTTTCTGATACTCTGTTTTACATGAAGAAACTACTAGAAGAAGACAACCTAGCAGCATGCCGCTAGTGAATTTCATACAAACTCGTTTTATCATCAGACCTGAAAACTACTAAGTGTTTTTTATTATTTATTTCTAATTTAAGCATGCTACGGATTTCTCCATCTACTTTAAACCCACTTTCATGCGGCATCAAAACACCCCATTCTTCCTTATTTTTCTGTTGCCAGACCCAGCCATAGCTTCCCAGCTGACTTCCTAACTCTGGTTTAACCTTGCTTTGATTTCCTCCCAAAAACAGGAGATTTTCCCCATTCTGTGTAGTGCTTTTTTCGATTGCATAAATAGGGGCAGACTGGATTTCCTGTGGGAGAGGAGCTTCTTTGAACGTACCATCCCCCTGATTGACCCAAAATGTTGATGCAAGCTTGTCAACTTTTAAAGTTATGGATTTTGAGAGTATAGATGCCGGAAAAAGCTCTTCTAGTGTTTTATTTTCATAAGATGCATAGGTCTGCAGCTGTTTTCGTAAACCAGGAATTTGTTTTAATAAGCTGTTTCTCATCACCCAAGGAATTGACTTTTCCTGTGAATGGGAAACTAATATATGTTCGATAGTCCCATTTTGGTCAAAATCGTTGATGACAAGTTGAAGTTGATTGTCAGGGGATGTTTTCAGACGTGTGTTTAGCCCCCAATTACCTGCGAAAATGTCCGGCAATCCGTCGCCATTAATGTCCTCCACCAGCAAGGTGTTCCAGAGCCCGCTTGTATTTTCAAGGCCAAATTTTGAGGTGGTTTCGACAAAATCCCCATCGATATAACTGAAAATCCGTATGGGCATCCATTCACCTGCCAGCACCAGTTCCATGGTGCCATCTTGATCTAGATCGGTCCACTTGCCATCTGTTAGCATTCCCAGCGATTTCAAATCATTGGAAAAAGAACTGGAAGAATTGGCAAAGTTGCCTTTTCC
>CBFGUY010000196.1:0-6989 GCA_965651895.1 uncultured Algoriphagus sp.
GCCCTAAATATTCTAAAAATTACAAATTCCCATCATTTTCAAATCGACCTAATGCATTTTCACGGTACAACCTCTTGTTTCCAGTTAAGAACACACCCCTCAATTAAGGTTTTGAAAGGGAATTTGCCTGAAAAATGAAAATATCGCAGACTATCGTTTATTTTTTTACCATTTTTTTACAAAAATTAGTTTTTACTAAATTTTTACTACTATTTTTAACCCATAATCAGAAAACAAGAAAGAATATTTGTTCAACTGGTTAAAAAACAAACCTATATTTTACCTTAACCATTTTATTAATGAAAAACAGATTTACTCTAAAGTCTGCTATGCAGGTATCTCTCTTAGTAGCACTTTGCGCCCTGTCCAGTATTTCCGAAACCTTTGCACAGGAGGAAAAACAGTTTAACTTTTCTGTAGCGTTAAACTCCGACCAGTTCTTCGGATTTTACCCGACGTTTCAAGGGTCTTACGGATTCTCAGAAAAGACAGCACTTACCTTTTATGGGATCCACTGGGGAGGTGGAACTGGAGCTAATTGGGGAAACTGGACTGAATTCGGTCTTGGTGCCAACTTTGAGCCTACCGAAGGACTATCCATCAACCCTCAAATCGGTGTTTTGAGTGGAAACCTACTTAGCTCAGGAACTGACGGACCAGCGATATTCGGGGATGGTATTGTACCAAACCTAACTATCAACTTGCTGAAGGAAAAAGTAGAAGGACAGTTCTATTTTGGATACTATGCGCCACTTCGGGATGAGGCTCCTACGAACCCTCAAGGCACCACACTATCTTATATCCACTACTGGTTGAGCCTTGGCTACCGTACGAGCGAATTCTTCTCGTTCGGTGCTCACTTTGAGCACCTAATCAACTCCGGCGGATCGAATGTAAACTCATCTACAGATGTTTATCAGTGGCTCGGCCCATACGTGCAGTTCTCCAAGCCAGGAGGAGGACCATTTGCTAGATTCTCTTTTGGGACGGACCTTGTGGAAGGCAATGACTCCTTCTTCAAACTGACTACTGGATTCTCCTTTTAATCCTACCAACCTTAGTAAAGTAAAAAGCCGGACTCATTTGAGATCCGGCTTTTTGCTTTAGCTGACTTGTATCAGATCTCCGACCCTAAGCTTCCCTGAGGAGAGCGCTACCATGTTTTGGCCAAAGTAAATCTTTTTGTTCTTCGTCCGATAGGTAGCCAGTGTTTTTAATGGCTCTTTACCCTTGCTTCCCGACTGCTGATCTACGGTGATCATCACACACCTGGCGCATGGCTTCACTAGCTGAAAATCGATTTCTCCTATTTTTATCCGCTGAAATGAATCTTCCTGAAAAGGAGTACCACCCGAAAAAACAATATTTGGCCTAAATCGATCCATAGAAACCGGGAATTCCAACCGGGAGTTTAAATCATTTAATGACTCCTCCCCAATGATCAGGTACGGCATTCCATCCGCAAAACTTACGGATTCGTCATTTACGGCATACCTAGGATCTACTTTACGTGCTTTAGGCGAAAACATGTACACCAGACGAGCGTTTACACCAAGTTTCTGACTAAACCAAGCATCAATTTGAGGATCCACCAATCGGGCAAGGATCTCGTCATCCCAGACTTTTACTGATATTTCCTCACCTACTGCATGAAGAGGGACTCTTATCCGATCTTCAGGCCGGGAGGAGACAAAAACATCTAATGAATGGTCACCTATCTCCACCTTTATCGTTGCCATACCAGGCAGAGTCCGCTGTGATAAGAATCTCCCCTCCTCATCCACCAGCATCCATCGGCGATCCAGTTCAAAGCCTTGCTCTTCCACTTTGGCTTGCGAAAGGGAAACACCGGCAAGGGATTTTATAGGATAAACATAAAGGCTTTGAATTGATAAGATAGTTGACATGGCTTAAACAGATTAATATTTTGGCTTTTCTGACTCATATGTCTATTTTCTCCGAAAACACGGAGATGTTCTGCTATTCCTAGCCCCTCCCTCATCTTGCTCATTCAAGGGACAAAGTGGTTTGCAATAACAAGCAGTTACATATAAAGCCTAAAGATAAAATTATATATTTTTTTCTGAAGTTGTCTCCCACGCATGTTTATCAACAACTCCACGAGATTGGGTTAAAACAATTGTGTAAAACCGCAATTCTATCCAAAAAGCAAAAGGTTCATAAAAAATACGGGCACCATCCTAAAACCCTCATGCAGAAGATATAATTTATTAGGACAGAAAAAGCACCTCCCAAATACCCCCAAATTGAAGAAACTATTTCAAACTCTCTATTGGCAGTCAGCATCCCCCATCCAAGTATAACCACTAGGCACCACCTGTATCTTTCTTTTATATTTCTCTTAAAAAATGGTTTCATCATCTAATAGATGTGAATCCTGATCATATGGTTGCAACGCTTGAATGAATTCATTAAAAATTGTCAGCTTCAGTAATCTGCATGCTTGGTAAAATGACAATGTAAGTGTTCAGCCGAGCTACATCATGTCAATTTTCTGCCAATGTGACATAAATCTAGCCAAAATCCCAGATGGCACATCCATTGAAGAAGGGCAGGAAGAGTATCAATCTGAAAAAACTTAAAATCATATAATCATGGGAAAAATCATAGGCATTGACTTAGGAACCACCAACTCCTGCGTAGCAGTGATGGAGGGTAACGAACCTGTAGTCATCCAAAACAGTGAGGGAAGAAGAACCACACCTTCTATTGTGGCTTTCCTTGACAACGGAAACGGAGAACGTAAGGTAGGCGACCCTGCCAAGCGTCAGGCAATAACCAACCCCGCTAACACAATTTCTTCTGTTAAGAGATTTATGGGCAAGAAGTTCTCTGAAATTTCTGAAGAAAAGAAGCATGCTTCTTATAAAGTAGAAAAAGGATCAAACGACACAGTCGCCATTAAAATCGGTGACCGTTCTTATACTCCGCAGGAACTTTCTGCTATGATTCTTCAGAAAATGAAGAGTACTGCAGAAGACTTTTTAGGACAGACAGTCACTGAGGCAGTGATTACTGTACCTGCATACTTCAATGACTCTGAGCGTCAGGCCACCAAAGAAGCAGGTCAGATTGCCGGTTTGGAAGTGAAGCGTATCATCAACGAGCCTACTGCTGCGGCATTGGCGTACGGAATGGACAAAAAGCACCAAGACATGAAGATTGCTGTGTATGACCTTGGCGGTGGTACATTTGATATCTCTGTATTGGAACTTGGTGATGGCGTATTCGAAGTAAAATCCACCAACGGTGATGTTCACCTAGGCGGTGACGACTTTGATCAGGTTATCATGAACTGGCTAGCTGAGGAGTTCAAGTCCGAAGAGCAGATCGATCTTAGACAAGATCCAATGGCGCTACAGCGATTGAAGGAAGCGGCTGAAAAAGCCAAAATTGAGCTTTCAAGTTCCGCGTCTACTGAAATTAACTTGCCTTACATCACAGCTACTCAGACAGGCCCTAAGCACTTGGTGAGAACATTGAGCCGTGCAAAATTTGAGCAACTTTCTGAAGATCTGGTAAGAAGATCCATGGAACCTTGCAAGAAAGCTTTGGCCGATGCTGGCTTGAGCCCTTCAGATATAGATGAAGTGATCTTGGTGGGTGGATCGACAAGAATACCGAAGATCCAAGAAGAAGTAGAGAAGTTCTTTGGCAAAAAGCCTTCTAAAGGTGTAAACCCTGATGAAGTAGTAGCTATCGGAGCTGCTATCCAAGGCGGTGTATTGACTGGCGAGGTAAAAGACGTACTATTATTGGATGTGACTCCACTTTCTCTTGGTATAGAAACTATGGGTGGAGTATTCACCAAATTGATCGAATCTAATACCACTATACCTACCAAAAAGTCTGAAACCTTCTCAACTGCTGCTGATAACCAGCCAGCAGTGGACATCCACGTATTGCAGGGTGAGCGCCCTATGGCAAAAGATAACAGAACAATTGGTAGATTCCAGCTTTCTGATATCCCACCAGCACAGCGAGGTGTTCCTCAGATCGAAGTGACTTTTGACATCGATGCCAACGGTATCCTAAATGTATCTGCAAAAGACAAAGGAACCGGCAAGGAGCAAAAGATCAAAATCGAGGCTTCTTCAGGCCTTTCTCAGGAAGAAATCGACAGAATGAAATCTGAAGCTGAAGCTAATGCAGCTACAGATAAAGCTGAAAAAGAAAAAATCGACAAGCTAAACCAAGCAGACAGTTTAGTATTCCAGACAGAAAAGCAGTTGAAAGAATACGGAGATAAGCTTTCCGAAGGAAACAAAACTGCAATCAGTTCAGCATTGGAGACATTGAAATCCGCTCATCAATCCCAAAACATTGAAGGAATCGATTCTGCAATGGAAGGACTGAATAAAGCATGGGAAGCTGCTTCTACAGAAATGTATAATGCAGCCGGAGCGCAAGGCCCTGGTGCTGACGGAGGAGCTGATGCAAATGCTGCTTCAGGTTCATCTGATTCTGGCGACGGAGTATCTGACGTCGATTATGAAGAAGTAAGCGAAGAAGAGAAAAAATAAGTATAGCTGAAAAGCTACACCGATAAAATATGGCACCTGTTTAAAAAGCAGGTGCCTTTTTAGTTGTAAAACAACTACCGACGAAAGGGATTTTATCCTGATAGTTTGATCCTTAGAACACTATACAATGCAATTGACAGCTGATAATAAACTAAAAAAACTGATTGTAGTAGGTGATCGCGTATTAATCCGCTTGAAGAAACCTAACGAGAAGACAGGCTCAGGCTTATACCTCCCTCCTGGGGTGCAGGAAAAAGAAAAAATTCAGCAAGGCTACATCATCAAGGCAGGGCCAGGATATCCCATCCCGGCGCCTACAGATGACCACGAACCTTGGATGGATATTGAGGAAAAAGTAAAATATGTACCACTGCAAGCCAAGGAGGGTGACTTAGCTATATTCTTACTTTCGGGATCGCATGAAGTGGTGTACGAAGGTGAGAAATATCACATAGTCTCCCAAGCAGCTATTCTGATGCTAGAAAGAGAGCAGGATATCTAAAAACAAATGCCACATCTTGACAGGTTGTGGCATTTGTTTTTTATAAAATCATAGCACTCCTTGTCCAAATAAAATCTTTCATGTATATCCGCTTTTATACCAGTAAAAAGGCTAACGCAAAATAGAATATGATTAACGCTAGCATTTAGCCCGCTTCGGTCACCCGTCACTTGTACTGAGCGTAGTCGAAGTATCAGTCTTCTGTCCGGCTAAGCAAAGAAATTATGGCTACTGGCATCATTCCGTATATCGATGAAATCTTTTTAGCTAATAAAACTAGCATATCCTTTCTCAATAAAAGTTGAAATCATTGTCTCCCATCACGTTTGACTAGACGTTAAGCCTCAAGCACAGCGCTTCCATTGTCAATCCTGCCTTTTTCATCAGAAGCCATCACTCTTCATGATCTTCTTTACGCAATTTATCACTTAGCGACAGCCCATAAGTCAAGCCTAGTGATTTTATCCTTTTAATGAAAAAACATTTCCAAGAGCGGAAATGTTTTTAGCTAGTTGATGTCAAGCTAATCAAAAGTTCACCTGTGCCTGGATACGAAGAAGACTTCCACGCTCCCTATTCAAGGGATCCAGTGAATTCTGTGCTGATCGATCCGACACGGTGTACATAGTCACCAGCTCCAAGGCTCTGTTAAATTGCCACTCCACGCCTATTTCCAGCTCATTCACTCTATGCCGGGTGGCATCCATCTCAAACTTCTTCCCGCCTGCGTAATAATGATATCTCGAAAATGGAATAATCGCTCCTTTAGCTGTTTCTTTCATATAAGACACCATGGCATACCCGCCTTTGAGAGAAGTCAATTCCACATCATTTGTGTCAGGATTATACTCTGGCCCTTTACCCCAATTAAATTCTGCCTGAATCCCAAATGGCTGTGGGTACACAACAAAGGTGGTACCGAATCTATATTCAGGAAATTCAATCCGATCAAAATCTGTCAGAGGATTTCTATTGATTACAAATTTCCCTCCATACCCCTGCAATGAAGCCTCGACGAACTGGCCGGAAGGTAACTTCATCGGATAAGTCACTCTGGACACCACATGGAAATTCCCGTTCTTTTCCGGTAGGTTTGCTGTTTGCCCATTATACAGGCCCAAACCGAACATCCCATAATCTCCCGAACCTTTCAGACCTGAAGAAACCAGATAACTAAACCTCTCTCTGATCTCCTTTGGTGCATAATAGAAGAATACGCCTAAATCACGCTCATTCAATACAGCAGAGTTTAACCCGTCATTCCTATCCAAGGGGATACGATTCTGGCTGGACTGTAAATTTTCAAAACCAAATGGGACCTTTGACTGTCCAATTCTCAGTCTAAATTCTTGTTTGGCATCCAACCCCACATCAAAATAAGCGTCGCGAATCTGTGCGAAGTTTTGACCTCCAGAAGCAAAATCAGGTTGTATATACAGATATACCCGTTCGTGGATTTGCCCGGAGAACACCAACCGGATCCGGCGAAGGAAAAAGCCTCCAGTCCCCCAAGACTTATCACACTGGGAACACCCTAAATCAGGATTGGTCTCAAATAGCCCATTGTACCTTACCTGGGCATAACCTCGCAGTTGGATACGGTCATACCAGTTTACCGGAGTCGACAACTCAGGTGTTTTGTTCTGCAGCGAATCCCCCTCAGTGCCCCTTGCAAAAGCACTGAGTGAGATCATTATCAATAAGACAAGCGCTGCAGCGAAACGGATTCGCATACAGGAAATAATTTTAATTAGAAATTGTACAGTGCGACAAAGGTCTAATTCAAACATTTACTCATAGTGAACCCAATATTATTTATTCATTAACAACACCAATAATTTAGGTGAGAAAATCATCTAAAATCAACCCATTAAGTTCAAAAAAGCCAAAATTTAGCTGTTGACACAGCTTTATAGTATTAAGCGAATGTTACGTAATTTCCC
>CBFGUY010000197.1:0-6957 GCA_965651895.1 uncultured Algoriphagus sp.
CTGAGGGGACTGGGGGATTCTTTGAAGTCATCCCATGTCAAAGGTCTGTTAGGGTCGTAAAATATTGTGTCTGCTTTACTTTTGCGGACAGGGTCTATGATGTTGATCCGTACTTTTTTTGCCAGGAGCCGGTTACTCATGCTCTGTGCACTTATCCAGTCGTCAAAGTATTTCCATCCGTTTTCGAACAGATTCTGGATAGCTGGCTCAATATGATGGGGTTGGTTTACCGGTCGACGATAATTGGTTTTGCTTTGAAAGTCCACCAGATGCTCTGGTTCATTTGGCCCAATCAAAAAGAATCCCAATTTCAATTCTATCTCTCCTTTATAGGCTTTCCAATCTGCTTGATAGATTTCGCTTTGATTAAGCATATGGATTTTGACCAATATGTTGTGACTAGGAGTGTGGGTGGGTTTTATTTTCGATTTAAATAAGGCAAGTGTTTGCTCAGCTAATTTTCCTTTGTATGTCAGACTATGCGACTTTCTTTCAGCATCAAATAACTTTCCCACCTCTGTTTTGCTTCGGGTGTCCAGAACTTGATCAAATCGATAATTTCTTTCTTGAGAAGGATGCTCACCAGGCTGTAGCTTCAGAATAATGTCCTGTGCGTAAGAAATGCCGGAAGAAATAAATACAGCTAGGATAGCCGAAAACACTGTTTTCATGAATTAGAAAACGGCTAAAATGCTGAAAAGTTAGAGCGGTGCATGTTCAGTTGAAGCAGTTAGACCCTCCGGTACTAGCTATAAGAATATACCCGAAAGTGGAATTTCACTTTTATACTGTTACTATACTTCACCTTTTGAAGTTTCAGAAACAATTCTTGCCAGGAGAACTATTTGTCCAAGGTGGTAAATGTCATGGTGCAGCACACCCAAAATCAATTCATAATAGGTGTAGGTATGATCACCGAATTTCTTGTCTAAAATCCCTTCATCTAATGATGAGAAGTATTCCAGCCAGGCTTCTTGGGAATTACTTAAACGTTCCAATGTAAAATTCCATTCTTCCTCAGATGGATCTTTGATCGGCAGAAAGAAATTATGATCAGGTACGGAGTAGGTGTTTCTGTAGATCCCTTCTAGCACGAGTTCCCGCCAACTTATCAGGTGGTTAAGAATTTCCCAAATAGAATTAGTCTTGGGGGAAAATTTATAAGCTGCCTCTTCTGGGGATATCTGTGCTAATTTATCTACGAAGTTTATACCTAGCCAGGGATCTTCATTGTATTGCTTGGAAAAAAGGCTACGGATTCTCTGGGATTCTTTCATGACATCAGCAGTTTTGACTGCTGAAAATACAAATAGAAACTGAAAATGCCTGACCAATTTCTCGTACCAGAAACTATTGCTTGCAGCTAAAGGCTATTGCTTTACGACACTTAGATTAACAAAAAGAGGCCTGCCCATCATGTTAGGCAGGCCAAGTGACTATTGGAAAAGCAAAGGTGCAAACTGCGTCAGATACACGCGCCAGTTTCTCCAGATATGCCCTCCTTCAGATTCTATATATTCATAAGGCATACCCATAGCATCCAGTTTAGCTCTATATTCTGTGTTAGCATCGTATAGAAAATCGGTTTTTCCTATAGCGATCCAATACAGCTTATATCCATTATCCATTTGACTTTTAAGGGTGCCGTCTATGTCACTGTATACACTGTTGGTAGCATCTTCTCTAGGCATGATTGCAGCAGAGAACAATCCCATGTAGTCAAATGTATTAGGATAAAATCTGGAAATATGCATGGTGTGGTAGCCGCCCATCGATAGTCCGGCAATAGCGCGATTCGCTTTATCGTCTTTCACCTGATAATTGCTTTCTACAAATTTGACAATATCCATGAAGTTTGCCTCGTACGTACCGTCCATGGTTTTTGGGATCATAAAGGCCGGTTTATACATACCTTCACTTCCCTCACCAGGGGCAGCATCCTGAATCACATTACCATTAGGCATGACTACGATCATCGGTTTTGCTTTGCCTTGGGCAATCAGGTTATCCATAATCTGAGCTGTCCTTCCCAATGCAATCCACGCCTCCTCATCACCACCTGCTCCGTGAAGTAGATATAATACAGGAAATTTCTCTTTTGACCTTTCATATCCCGGAGGAGTATATATCGTAAGCCTTCTGTCCATTCCCAATCCTGGAGAGTCGTACCATCTCCGCGTGACAGATCCGTGAGGTACATCTTTAACTTTGTAAAGTGCGGCCTGTCCTTCACCAACCAGAAAAACATTGGTAACTGAGGCTACATCTCGGATTAAGAATGGATTATTCGGATCCGTAGTTTTGAGCCCATCCACTATAAATGAATAGCTATATAATTCAGGATTGAGAGATTCTGTAGTAAAAGACCAAATGCCTTTGTCATCTTTGGTCAAGTCAGCTGATCCAGGCCCATCCATTTCCCCCATAGGGGTTTTTGTTTTTACGGTGGGAAGGAAATCGCCGGTTACCTGTACCTTCTCGGCATTAGGGGCAAGTATGCGGAAGGTGATTCTGCTGTCCTCATGGATTTCTGGAGAGGTAATCTGCTGGGCTCCAAATAAGGCTTCCTGAGCTTGGGCTTGTGTCCCTATCAGAAGAAGTAAGAGGAAGGAAAGGAGTAAGTTTTTTTTCATAAGAGAAGGGTTCATTTAGGTTATTTGAATATGACTGTCAAACTAAAGCCAGATGATTTTATTTCTATTGTGTCATAATGACAATTACGGTATAAAGCGGATGAATTCCAAGTAAGCGTTCTAATAAACATGTGGGGAAAGCAAGTTTCTTTGCAGGGAACTTGAGTTATATGGATAGTCCAATAGTATAGGGACTAGAAATTTGCCCGGTTTGTATGAACAAGTTGTATTCTGACGGACGAAGGGTGTTCACAGGCGTACATGTTTTACGGCTGCTAATTTTCTGAGACTGGTAGTTTGGATAAAATTCAACATTAATTTTCCTTAACATATAGAAATCAGCGCAACCTCTCCAGCGCTGAAATTTCCTGAAAAATGTCCGATAGCAATACAGTCGGACAGATAAGTGGCCGTATTTTGAACACATTTTAGGTAGTATTCTGGTTTTTTGCAGAATTAAGTTTCGGTTTTCTAACTTTTTATTGACGTTTTAAAAATATTCTGGAAGCGATTAGGCGAATTGAAAATTGGATTGGTATGCCCTTCGCATTAAGGATAGCACAACACAAAATCTAAAATTTTAAACCAACATATTATGAAAACCTTATTGACAGTAGCATTAGCCAGCGCATTTTCTTTTAGCTCATTTATAGCCAGTGCAAGTGAAGACTTAAGATCACTTTCCACTGTAAATGCCAAACACAAAAAAATCAATGTCACCCTTAACGAAGGAGTGGGCACTGCAAAAATCTCCATTTTGACACCTGAAGGTAAAGTACTTAGCAATAGAAAAGTAAAGGTTAAGAATGAAAATTTAATGATTCCTTACAATATGGAAGGCATGCCGGTGGGAGAATACCGGGTAAAAATCGTATCTGACCATGAAGAAGTGATCTATAATGTGGCTACTACGGCAAACCTAGATGCAAATGCTTCCTTGCCGTTGATGGCTTATGGTAAGACTCTTGATAAGAATACAGTTAGGTTAACTGTAGTAGGATTGCTTGAGCCAGGAGTGGAGGTAGAAGTATTTTCTAACGAGTCTGGCAAAGTAATCCATTCAGAGCATATCGATCAGAATGAAGGTTTTATAAAAGACTTTTCCTTCACTAATTTTGACGCAAAAGACATCCATTTGAAGGTTACAGACCTTAAAGGAAAAAGCAAAACACTTTACTTCTAAACATTCATAAGCCAACTATTATCAAGAGCTCAGATTTCAAATCTGGGCTTTTTTTATTTCTATATCTAGCAGATCCGCCTGCCTCTAGTCAGGAGGGTAGAAAAGAACGCAGGTCTAGGCATGATCATTTAGTCGATGGCACCATCTTTTTTTAAAACACCCATGGACGAGAAGTTCACAGAAGGAGATGAAAGTGGAACTTTCTATACAGGGAATCTACTATAATTTGCGTTTTTTTTTCTGCGAAAACTATTCTTGATAAACCATACTAGACTAAAGCCACTTTTTTCTTTTGAAGAAAATGAAGGGCAAAATCGCTGAACCCAGCATTGCTAAGATAACCAGGGGGTAGCCAAAGGAATAATGCAGTTCTGGCATTTTGTCAAAGTTCATCCCATATACACCGGCAATTAAGGTGGGAAGGGAAATACAAACAGTGGCTACTGTAAGCATTTTGAATATATGGTTTTGCTCAAGATCAATCTTATTCGAAACATTTTCCCTCAAGTCATCCAACCGGTCAAAATTGAACTGTATGTAATCAGATATCACGGTGAGATCATTCAACTCTGCCCGGACGTTTTCCTTCAACTCTGCCTTTTGTTCCCAGTCACTTTTGAGGTAAAGTCTCAATACCCTGGTGGTTTCTATCAGCGATTCTTTGAGCAATAAATTGTTAAAATTATTTTGGGTAATGATATCCATCACCTTGCTGGAGAATTGCTTTTCGATCAAGACTTCATTGGCTAGGAATTTTATTTTTCTGCTGAGGTTTTCGGTGATGTCTGCGAAATAATCGGAGATAAACTCAAACTGGAATTTGAAAATGGCATTTAGACCTGTAATCCTGCGAAGTGAATTGATTTTGTTAGGATAAATCTCATTGATGTAGCTATCGAGATTGGAACTGGCAAACAGAAAAAGCCCTGTATCTGTGATGATGATGAACAGCGGCTCCTCAATCATCTTTTTTTTACTATCGTAAAAAGGAATGGAAAAGTGAAAAGCTGCCTGATGCTCATTTTCCAAAAAATGGGAGCTGATTTCTATATCCTCAAAATGTCTCATGATGGAGAAGTCCAGCCCATAATTTTGCTCCAGCCATTTCAAGTCAGAATTGCTATGATCCAGAAACTGCATGATGTAAAAATCCAGCTCAGAAGCTGAGAGCTCATTAACAGTTTGAGCTTTTAAGGACTTTTTATTTTTGAGGAGGATATCGATCATAGGTTAGAAAGTATTTCGAGAAACAATATCTAAAAAGCTGGTCGATATTTCCTCCTTCTCCCAACAATCCAAAACGCCACAGCGATATTTGGAACCCAGCAAAGCCAAGCAACTATTCTGTAGGCAGGGATAAATTCCCCGTGGTGTAAGGTGATTAATATCGGAAGCCAGATTCTGAGTGTCACCGCCGCAAAGCATGCCGCATAGCTAAAGATCATCCAATTTTCGTGCGCATCAAAGTCATGCTTTTTGGCAGTAATCCAACCCATCATCGTGGTGAAGAGCCAGATGACCCCCAACGATACGAAACCCAAAACACTTGCCATTCCGCCTGTGGCATGAATCCCAATGTAAATCCCGGCGATACTACCGAAAAATGCCGCTGTAACATATCCCATACCGATTTTCTTATGAAGCTTTCTGTTCCTGTCCCGAAAAGCTTTTGGGAATTGAACCCAGCCGATTAAAAGTGCTATTCCTCCCAACACGATATGGGTGTAGAAGGCAGTGTTCCAGAGGGGATTGCTGAGCAGTTCGGCGGTTTTAGATTGTAGTAATCCGAAGTTTCTGTCTAGGATGAAATATAGGATAGGGTACAGACCTACCACAGTGCAGAGTAATCCAAATATCCACCAGAGGATTTTTTTCAGAATAGGCTTCATTGAAGAATAAAGTAGACTAAATGACCTCGACTTTGCTTGTATTGTGAGCCTATCGAATGAAGTGCAGTCAAAATTTATTTTGGATACTTAATAGTTTCCTCTAAAATTTCATCAGCTTCTTCCAAAGAAAAGGTTTTTGCATTTCCAGATTTAAGTGTTTGATACTCATATTTCAATTCTGGTTCCGAAAATCCATAATCAAGTTCTGGCTCCATCACTTGAAGGTCTTCTTTATCAAACTATTGGAGAAGAGACGAGACTTTATCTAGGATCTTCTCATTAATTTTAATTTTGATCGTTTCCATAGTGAAAGATAAGATTTTTCAATTTTAAATTCACTGAATTTAAAAAAGTGAATGATTTACGGTTCATAAAATCCCCTGCAATCTCAAGTGCTGAATCAGCATAATCGTTTTGGCATCTTTAATTTCTCCAGTAGCTATCATACCCAAGGCTTCTTCGTAAGGCATTTCCAACACTTCAATATTCTCCTCTTCATGATCCACTCCACCTCCTTCACTCACTTTCATTTCTTTGGAATATGCGGCGATGAAGAAGTGTAGGATTTCTGTAACTGATCCAGGAGACATATATGCTTCGAATACCTTTTTCACATCTTTGACCACATAGCCTGTTTCCTCCTCGGTTTCTCTACGGATGCAATCTTCCGCATTATCCTTATCCAGCAGACCGGCACAGGCTTCGATCATCATGCCTGATTCATTGCCATTGGTATAGGTAGGGAGACGAAATTGCCGCGTGAGAATTACGGTTTTCTTTTCCACATTGTACAAAAGAATAGTAGCTCCATTGCCCCGGTCATATGCTTCCCTTTCCTGGGTTATTACTTCTCCATTTTTCTTGGTGAATTGAAAAGTGATTTTACGGAGTGTATACCAATTGTTTGAAAGTACTTCTGTTTTTATAAGTTTGATGTCTTTGATCATGAGTATGTCTTCTGGTAAAAAGAAACCCAGCGTTTTAGGTCTGGGCTAATTTTAAATTAATAGTGCCTATTCGATTACTTACTGTTGGTGTAAACTTCCTTCCGCATGATCTACCATTTTCCCATCCAGCGTCATGTATTCGCCCATCGCATCAGCGGTCATGCATGAATGTACTGGAAGAATTCCCAGGATATCACCAACTTTTACTTTAGCCAGCAACTCGTCTGAGGCTTTGATTACTCCATGCTCCTGGGAGATGCTTTTCAAGAAAGATTTGTTTTCGGGAATAGTCCAGCCGTTTTCAT